>JBCBXS010000350.1:0-2883 GCA_039816475.1 Pseudomonadota bacterium
CTACCGCTGAGCTACAGCAGCATTCGTCGCAGGCGACGGCGCTCTCATGCCATGGCAGCGTCGGGCTCGCAATGCGGTTGCCGATGTTTCCGGCGGTGATACGGTCCTGTCAGGTGACGTGGCAGCGGCGAGTGAATGATGGGCAAGCAGGGATCTGAAAAGAAGCCCGCATCGACACCTGCGGCGGGCGCGGACCGTGAAGCGCGGCTCGCAGCTGCGCTCCGGGAAAACCTCCAGAAGCGCAAGGCGCAGGCGCGCGCACGCCGGACCGATGATCTTGCGCAGGCGGACGCTGACGCTGCGAATGGCCGTCCGGACGGCTAGTATTCCGGACCTGACGTCGCCACATCAACGGCGCAGCTCTGCTGTTATCGGGAGACGACGCCCGCGGCAGCGGCCTGGCTGGGCATCGTGACCCGTTGATTTCGTCCCGCGATTGCGGCTTTGTGCGCGCCGGGCAAGCTGCTCCGAACCACAGATGAGCTTTGTTCAATGGATCGCATCCGAATCGTCGGCGGCCATAAGCTGACGGGCGAAATCCCTATTTCCGGCGCGAAGAACGCGGCCCTCCCGCTGCTGATTGCGAGCCTTCTGACTCAAGAGCGGCTGACGCTTCGCAACGTGCCGAACCTCGCCGACGTCAACCTGCTTGCTCGGATCCTGCGCAACCATGGCGTCGACCACATGGTCGATGGGAAACGTGCGGAGCGCGGGACCCCTCAGGGCGAGACGTTCCATCTGGAAGCGCGCGAGATCGTCGACACAACTGCGCCTTACGATCTCGTCTCGCGGATGCGGGCGAGCTTTTGGGTGCTGGGTCCGCTGCTCGCGCGTATGCACGAGGCGCGCGTCTCGCTGCCCGGCGGATGTGCGATCGGAACGCGCCCGGTTGATCTGCACCTGGCCGGCCTTCAGGCCCTTGGTGCCGAGATCGATATCGACGCCGGCTATGTGGTGGCCAAGGCGCCGGGCGGGCTCAAGGGCGGCCGCGTGACGTTTCCGAAAGTCTCGGTAGGTGCGACGCATAATGTGCTGATGGCGGCTGTCCTCGCGAAGGGCGAAACAGTCATCGAGAACGCCGCGCGCGAACCGGAAGTCGCCGACCTCGCCAATTGCCTCGTACGGATGGGCGCCGAGATCGACGGCATCGGTTCGTCGACGCTGACGGTGCAGGGCAAGTCCGAGCTGTACGGTGCAAGCCATGTCGTGCTGCCCGACCGCATCGAGACGGGCACGTACGCGATGGCTGTTGCTGCGACCGGCGGCGATGTCGAGCTTGTCGGTGCCAAGCGTCACCTGCTCGATGCCGCGTTCGGCGAGCTCGCCCGAACAGGCGTGGCGGTAACCGAAACGGACCGCGGCGTGCGCATTGCGCGCAACGGCGCAGGCCTCGAGCCGATCACCGTCGAGACGCAGCCCTTCCCGGGCTTCCCGACGGATCTGCAAGCCCAGCTCATGGCGCTCACCACACGGGCGAACGGCACAAGCGTGATCCGCGAGACGATCTTCGAGAACCGCTTTATGCACGTGCAGGAGCTCTGCCGGCTCGGCGCGGAGATCCAGTTGAACGGCGACACGGCAACGATACGCGGCGTTGAAAGCCTGACGGGCGCACCGGTGATGGCAACTGATCTCAGGGCGTCGGTGTCGCTGGTGATCGCAGGCCTCGTGGCCAACGGCGAAACGGTGATCAACCGCGTCTACCATCTCGATCGCGGCTTCGAGAAACTCGAACACAAGCTGTCGGAGTGCGGTGCTGAAATCGAACGGCTGTCGAGCTGATCGGCATGGCTGAGACGGATGACCTGAAGCTCATCGCGCTCGACGCTGAGGACCTGGCCGTTATCTCTGCCCAGCTCCAGGACGCGGTTCTGCGCGTGGGCGATATCCGGTTCGAGAGGCCCCACCGCCGGTTCGCACTGATCGCCAATCGCTTCAACTGGATGAAGGCGCTGAAGTCCGGTGACGGCGGCGCCGGTGCCAACGGGCACGACTATGAGCGCCGCCAATGCGCGCTGCGGTTTGAGCGTGTACGCGGCGTGCAGACCCAGAACATTGACCGGAATGACACGCGCCGCGTGCTCTCGCTGCTCGCGATATCGTTCGAAAGCGCCGGTAGCGACAGCCCGGACGGGCTCGTCACGCTGATGTTTTCAGCCGGCGCTGCGATCCGGCTCGAGGTCGACGTGATTGAATGCGAGCTCCGGGATCTCGGCGGGGCCTGGGCAACGCAGGCGCGCCCGAAACATGAGATTGCCGAGACCGATGCCGACCACGAAAGCTGACGGAGCGGTTTGGGCGCAAGCCTGACTTGGCGTGCGCAAGCCAACTCAGTGCGCGCCGGATTGCCCCTGCCGAACGAGCAACGATTGCGTATAACGGGCGACGGGCTCCGCCCCCAGATGTCACCAGGACGATACGACTATGCCAACGCGCCTCGACGCGTCGCACGCGACTTTTGAAGCTCAGTTTCGCGCGTTCCTCGGCGCCAAGCGCGAGGCGTCCGTTGAGGTGGACGAGGCGGTGCGCGAGATCATCGCGCGGGTTCGCGCGGACGGCGACGCCGCCCTGATCGCGATGACCGAAAAGTTCGATCGCGTATCGCTGACGGCCGAGACCTTGCGTGTTTCGGACGAAGAAGTGGAGGCGGCTGCGCGGGAGGCAGACGCGGACGTTGTCGCAGCGCTCACGTTCGCACATGACCGCATCCGGCGACATCACGAACGCCAACGCCCGTCAGACGACGTCTACACCGACGACACCGGGACGACGCTCGGCGCGCGGTGGACGGCTGTCGAAGCCGTTGGGCTCTATGTGCCGGGCGGGCGCGCGTCCTATCCAAGTTCGGTCCTGATGAATGCCGCGCCGGCGCAGGTCGCCGGT
>JBCBXS010000351.1:0-2873 GCA_039816475.1 Pseudomonadota bacterium
GAGGTCGCCGGTTCGCGAAGGCGCTTTTCCATGAAGACCGACTGCGGATCGGCCTCGTACGACCCGAACGGCTCGCATTCGACGAAGCCTTCCTTGCGGTAAATCGCCAACGCGGCGTCCTGCTTGACGCCCGTCTCGAGGCGCACGACCTCGACGTCCCGGATCAGAGCCTCGCTTAAGAGGCCCTTCAGAAGGCGGCGGCCGAGACCGTCGCCGCGCGCGTTCTCTTCGACCCACATCCGTTTCAATTCAGCCTCGCCACCGGAACCGATCACGAGCGCGCCGCAGCCAACAGCCGTGCCGGCTGCCCGCGCGACGTGGAAGATCGCGCCCGATGCCGCAAGCGCTTCCGGCGTCACGAAGTGATTGCTCTCGACTGGGTAGAGCGCGCTCATCTCAGCATTCGACTTCTCGAACAGCGCGCGCACCTCATCCTGCAGCGGTGTCTCAACGCCGATGACTGCATTCACCACGAGCGGTCCGACGGGGGTTGCATCTTCCGACTGCGCCTCGGGCTTTGTCTCCTGGCCGAGCTTCTCCCATTCCGCGACTTCGTCGTCGCTCAGGAATCCCTGCCCGACCTTATATGCGGTCTTGAGGGGCCCGATCGGCACTGTGGCGGCGTCGGTAAAGTCTTCCGAATAATCGGTCAGGCCATCGAGGTTCGCGAAGACCGGATCGGAGATCCAGAGCTTGGAGAGCGCCTGGTTCTTGACGTCCTCCGGCACGTCCTCGCCCATGAACCGGGTATAGTCCGACGTCTCGTCGAGCGCTTCAAAGTCGACATCATCGAAGCTCTCGGTCGCTTCAGCGTCTTGGGCTTCGTGTTCGGCATCGGCCTCTGCCGGACGCGCCTCGCGGTCATCAGCATGGGCAACGGCGGTCTCGCCGTCTGCCAGGTCCTCGGGCGTATCCTGCCCGCGCTTGCGCCGCGACCAGCGACCGAGAAAGCCCTCGTCGCGATCACGCTCGTGGTTGCTTTCGGTATCGTCGGCCATCGCCTTAACCGCGCGGCCCGCCGGCATCGCCGCGACCGGCCATGCGCTTGCGCAGCTCGACGATCGGCTCCTGCCCGAACTGATAATCCTCTTCCTCGCGGCGCGCTTTGTTCCGCTTCCGCTTGACGAACTTCTCCTCGACGTGATGCCGGCCGATGAACGCTTCGAGCAAAGCACGAAGTTCGTCCGGCATCGCGACGGCGCCAACGATCTCGTCGCCGCTGTCGCCATAGGCTTCCGCGTCGTAGGGCGAGAGTGTTGCCGAATGAACTTCGACGCCGTGTGGTGCCGCATCGTCCTCTGTCTCTTCGAGGACAACGAAAACGGCGGGCTCGGCCTGCTCGAGATTGACGAGGTAGGCGGCCGTCTCCTTCCGGTGGAGGGTCAGTGCGACGTTGCCTGCGTGATAATGGACGACGCTGTCACGGCGGACGAGTTCGCGCCAGCCGCCATCAAAGGATGGCGGATCGAGAAACACGCTGACGGGCCGGACCTGTTCGGTCTGCCACGCGTGTTCGATGACCTCGTGCGCAACGACCACGCCGAGATCGACGACGATCTCACGCGCATCCAAATCATCCTGAGTGCCGTCGGCCATACGGTCCCCGCTTCGCTTGCTCGGCTGACTATAGGCGAGCGCGGCGTTAGCGCTGCGCGACCTCTGCATGCGCCAGACTGACGCACGAAAGGCTGCGTTCCAGACGCCAGTCCGGCCAGCAATCCGGCTAAACTCTCGCCACCAATCAATGACGCGACACGCGCGGGTCCGACCGCTCGAAACATCGCGCGCGGAGGATACGCGAAGCCCATGGCCGACACGCGCCTGCTCGTCTGCAACTGCCAGAAATCGATGCCGCTCGACGGGGCGCGCATCGCAACTGCGATCGGTCAATCCGAGCCGCTGCCGGTCCACACGGAACTCTGTGGCAGTCAGCTCTCGACCGTGCTGGACGCGCTCGGCGGCACCACGCCGGTCCGGATTGCGTGTACGCAGGAAGCCGCGCTGTTTACCGAGGCAGCCGACGAGATCGAGGGCGCCGTCGACCTCTCGTTCGTCAACATCCGCGAGCGCGCCGGATGGTGCGCCCCTGACGCCGATCCCAACCCAAAGATCGCAGCGTTGCTTGCGATGGCGGCCTACCCGTCGAAGCCGGCGGGGCTCACCACACTCGAATCCGATGGCATTTGTCTCGTCATCGGCCCCGGACAGACCGCGATCGATGCCGCAACCAAGCTCGCCGAACGCCTGAGCGTGACGCTCGTCCTGACCGACGCCGACGACATCGTGCTGCCAAGCCAGAGACCGTTCGGGATCGCGAAAGGCGTCGTCCGCAAGGCCGAGGGGCATCTCGGCGGCTTCAAGGTGACGCTCAACGGCTATGCGGAACTGCTGCCATCTGCCCGCGCGACCGCCGAGTTCGCGCTCGCCCGCGATGGCGCGTCGGCGGATTGCGACGTGATCGTCGACCTCACCGGAGGGACCGCGCTGTTTCCGCCATCCGCGCGCCGCGACGGTTATCTCCGCGCCGACCCGGGCAACGCAGCCGCCGTCAGCGAAGCGCTGTTCCTCGCAAGCGACCTCGTCGGCACGTTCGAGAAACCGCTGTACGTCAGCTACGACGCTGAAATCTGCGCGCACAGCCGCAGCGGAAAGACCGGCTGCCGCAACTGCCTCGACGTTTGCCCGACCGGTGCGATCACGCCGGACGAGGATCACGTCGCGATCTCGGCTGCGGTCTGCGCCGGTTGCGGAAGTTGCCACGCGGTTTGCCCAACAGGGGCTGCCAGCTACGCTTATCCCGAACGCGGTGACCTGCTTGCACAGGTGCAGATCGCGCTCGGCGTCTATCGCGGTGCCGGCGGGAAAGCCCCGCG
>JBCBXS010000352.1:0-2870 GCA_039816475.1 Pseudomonadota bacterium
TGCCGTCGCGACGCGTGAGCCTGTCAAACGTGAGCGCCGTTGGCGCGAAGGCGAGCCAGGTCTCGCGGCCCAGGTCATAGGCGAACGGCTTGGCCGATCGCGCCCATGCTTCACCGATCCCGCGCGCAAGACCGGCGCCGGCGAGCCCAGCGCGCACGGCGGGGTCAACGCGGCGCAGCAGACCGCGCATGAAGCCTGCCAACTTCGGGGCAACATCGAACGTCGAATTCAGGACCGTCACCTTGCGGCCGGTCCACGAAATCTGCTGCTCTGGTTCGAGAACCGGCACATAGCCGTCGCCAAAGGCCACGTCGTAAACGCGGCTCACTGAGAGGCGATGCGTAAAGCGGTCGGAGATAGATCGACCGGCGTTGAGGCCGCGGGTCGCGACGGTCGCATCAGCATCGACGATCAAGGTCAGCGCGCCGGAGGCCGTCGGCTCCATACGGATGGCGACGGGGACAAACGTCGCGTCAATCCGGCCGCCGTAACAGCGCCGGCTTCGACCGCGTTTGAGGCAGACGGCATTGCGGGTCCAGCCGACAACGCGCTTCCGGGCCCCCTGTACCTTCTGCAGGGCATCAGAGAGCAGCGCCTCCGTTTCGATGATGACATCGGCGGTCATGGTCGTTGCGATCTGGTGGTCGCCGGTCTGCTCGAACCCGGTGAGCGGCTTTTCCGTCAAATGCAGCGGCGGCTCGCACGCGGCCGTCAGCGCAGCCGCGAGCAGAGCGAAGCAGACCAGAACCGGCCTTCGAACACGCAAGGAAACACCACTCGACCCCGCCCCTGACCCCGGGGCATCAACGCGCTTCTGTAAAATTCGTCAGAGCGCGTCGCTTGAGTGGTAACCATACACGCCGAAGGGCGACACCTGCCACCCATCGATCTCAATTAAAAAGGTTAAGCCCGCGATCCAAGCCCTTGTTTCGCAGGCTTTTTCGAAATGCTCGATTATGCCGCAGCCGGCGTTGCGGTACGCGCCGGCGTCGGTTTCGTTGCCGGACGCATGCAAACAACAGCCGCTGCCTCATCGATCGGACCAACACGCTCAACCAGCGCATCGGCACCGCCGACGTAGGCCCCATCCATCCAGATCTGCGGCACGGTCACCGGCGTCTTCTCACCGATGATCGGCTTCACGCGGGAGACCATCTCGTAGAGCGCACGCGGGTTCTTCACGACGTCGAGATACGTGTAGGCGATCCCTTTCGCGTCGAGCACTTCCTTTGCGCGGACGCAGTGGGGGCAGGAGGCTTTGCCGAAGACGACGTTGCCGGTGACGTCACTCTGCTTCACGTGCGCCCGGATGACAGCTTCGACGAACAGGCCGCGGTTGATCGCGCTGCCCTGCCCGACGATCTCGCCATCGACCATCACGATCGGGGCGTGCCAGCCGCCCTTCAGGATCGGCTTCCACCAGTTGCTCAGCCAGTCGAGGACTTCGAACTTGATCGGGATGCCCGCGAGTTCGGTCTCAAACGTGTCGCGCAGGATGTCCCCTGTGAGGGTGCACTCGCCGCACGGGATCTTGACCTTGAACGGTCCCCATTGGCCGGCCCAGCGATAGAGCGTGACGCGGACGGGTTCGGATGTCGTTTGTTCAGCGCGTGCCATGGTGGTTCTCCTCTCGCCTCAATCGTGCGCCGAAGCGCTTTTCGTGAGGAGGAGTGTCACCGAACGATCGGGCGGCCTCAATTAAAGCCCGATCAACACGGGAGGAGTAGCCGAGCGTTTCTGATCACGGGCGCGTCAGCCGCCCGCGAGCAGTCGCCCGATCAGCCCTAATCGTCGCTTAACACCGGAGCGCCGGAGGATTTCCAGGCGCCGAACCCGCCAATCAGATGGGCGACGGGCGCGAGTCCCATGTCCTGCGCGGTCTTGGCCGCCAGCGCCGAACGCATGCCGCCCGCACAGAAGAACACGTACTTCACATCCTGCGTGAACACGGGCTTTGCGTAGGGCGAGTCAGGATCGATCCAGAACTCGAGCATCCCGCGAGGGCAATGGAAGGCCTCTTCAACGCGGCCCTCTCGACGCAACTCGCGCACATCACGGATATCGATGAGTTGTACGGCGCCCTCATTCAGCGCTTTGCGGACGGCATCGACATCCAGTTCTTCGATCTCGGCCTTTGCTTCCGCCACCATCTCGGCGACGGGACGCGTGATCGTCTGAGCCATGGTCTCAAGTCCTTTCGCGCTTGCGATTCGCAGCTTCGGGCGCGGCCACGCCGCCGATGCCGTGTTTCCACGTCACCTAAGCCACATAAGCTTGGGCGTTGATATCGCCAGTCGCCACCGATGTTGCACTGCGCAATCACATGGCTGATCGTCAGTCGCACCGATTGACGGCGATGATGTCAAAGCGCACGCCGGTCGAGCGCGCGCGTTGATTTGCTGTTTGGGCGCCGCGCCAACCAGAGAGACGGTCCGAGACGCCGGATGCGCAGCCGACTACTGATACCGGGCAAAGCACTTGCAGCTGCCGCACTCCTGCTGGCGCTTTCCGGTTGCGCGGCATCGACCCAGCTGTCCGGCGGCAACGGTGCCGTCAGCGCAGTCGCGCCACCCGATGGCCCGACCGCGATCGCCGATATCGCGACCGGCAACATCGATAGCGCGACGGCCTGCCGCCGCCTCACCGGGCGGATCCAGGTGCGCATTTTGCAGATCCGCGATCGCCGCAATGAACAGCCGTCGCTGGTCAGCCGGGCCGTTGCCTGGGCAATGAAACCGTTCCACGGCGCCTCCAGTGCTTCGCTTGCCGGCGAAAGCACCGTGGCCGATGTGCGCGATCTGCAAACCTACAATCGCGCGCTTGCGCAACGCGGCTGCCCGTCCTTCGAGCTCTGCTGCGAGATCGAAGGA
>JBCBXS010000353.1:0-2864 GCA_039816475.1 Pseudomonadota bacterium
TCTTCGCGATATCGCGCGCGTAGTCCTCGAGCTTTGCGCGCGCTGCTTCCGTCGCCGGGCCTTTTCCGAACGCCACATCCGAAAGCGGCAGCCGCGTGCACGGCGCCGCGTCCGCTACCGGCGCGCCGGCTGACGCAAGGACGGCTGCGAGCGCTGCGACAGCGGAGCGGCGGCTTGAGAGTGTAGCGCGGGGGAAGTTCGGACAACGCATGACGTGAATGCTTCTCGCGGAACGGGGCTTGACTGATCGCGGGTCTAGCTTGCGTGCTGTGACAAGACGAGGGCAGCGCTCTGCCGTTCAGCGATCGCCGGCCTTCAGTTTCCGCGGAGCCACAAAATGAGAGAGCGTCGCATCGCCTGGTTGGACCGCGCGCCAGCTCTCGACCTGGAACGTCAGGACCGCGAGCGCCGCCGTCGGCAGGTTCAGTGCGAGATCGGCAACGGCTTCGTCGTCACCTGAACCCACCAGACTAAGCGCCAACTCGTGCAGGCCCGGGTTGTGGCCGATCAGAACCGCATGTCCGGCGCCGTCGGGGAAGCCGCGCACGATCTTCATGAGCCGCGAGGCCGACGCGAGGTAGAGCTCAGACAGCACCTGCGGCGGCTCGCGTGCTTCGAGCCCCGCCTCTTCGGCCCGGGCAAGCGTCTGTCGTGTGCGGCGGGCATCGGAGACGCAGATGACATCAACCGGCGGCAGATGCGCTTGTATCCAGCGTGAAATCCGCGGCACCGCTTTCCGCCCGCGCGGTGCCAACGGCCGGTCATGATCCCTCCGGCCCGGATCGTCCCAGCTCGATTTGCCATGCCGGAACAGCGTGAGCGTGCGGCGGGCCGCGGGCGTGCCCGTCACCGTCAGCTCCAGGGGCCGAGGTTACCGCTCCGCGACGGCACGCTGCCGCCGGCAAACCGAACGGCTTCTTCAGCCGCGCGCACGAGCGCCTTGGCTTTGTTGATGCACTCCTGCTGTTCGGACTCGGGCACGGAGTCGTAGACGATGCCGGCGCCGGCCTGCACGTGCAGGGTTCCGTCTTTCACGAGCCCGGTCCGCAGCACGATGCAGGTGTCCATGTTGCCGTCGGCGGAGAAGTATCCGACGCAGCCCGCGTAGGGGCCCCGCTTCGCCGTCTCCAGTTCGTCGATGATCTCCATCGCGCGGACCTTCGGCGCGCCGGAGACTGTGCCGGCCGGGAAGCCTGCCATAAGCGCTGCAATCGCGTCGGTGTCGGAGCGCAGACGACCGATGACGTTCGAGACGATGTGCATGACGTGGCTGTAGCGCTCGATCACAAACTGGTCGGTGACCTCGACTGAGCCGATCTCGGCGACGCGTCCGACATCATTACGCCCGAGGTCGAGCAGCATGAGATGTTCAGCGCACTCTTTCGGGTCGGCGAGCAGGCCTTCGGCGAGCGTTTGATCTTCATCGCGGGTTGTGCCGCGCCGGGCTGTGCCGGCGATCGGCCGGATCGTCACCTCGCCGTCGCGGACCCTGACGAGGATTTCCGGGCTCGATCCGACAAGTGCGTACTCGCCGAAGTCGAGATGGAACAGGAACGGCGAAGGGTTGGTCCGGCGGAGCGCCCGATAGAGCGCAAACGGTGGCAACTCGAACGGCGTCGAAAACCGCTGTGACAGCACGATCTGGAAGGCGTCGCCGGCTGCGATGTAGTCCTTCGCGGTCTCCACCATGTCAAGGTAGCGCGCGGGCGTTGTGTTCGACGTCGGCTCGTTGAACGCAGCCTCGAACGCCGTCGTGTCGCCAGCGTCGCCTGCAATCGCCATCGATTGCAGCGGCGCGCTCAAGGCATCGCTTGCAGCCCGTAGCCGTGCGGTCGCAGCCTCGAACGCCTCATCAGCCGACGCGCTGCCGGGACGGACGGGCGTGACGATCGTAATCTCGTCTTTCACCGTGTCGAATATCGCCATCAGGGTCGGGCGCATCAGCAGCGAGTCCGGCACGCCAAGGTCGTCCGGCGGCCCATCAGGCAGTCGCTCGACGAGGCGAACCATGTCGTAGCCCATGTGCCCGAAGACGCCCGCCACCATCGGCGGCAGGTCTTCAGGGATCGCGATATGGCTTTCGGAGAGCAACGCGCGGAGCGCGTCGAGTGTGGGCGCGGTTTCCGGTTCGAACGCGGCAGCATCCGCGAGCGGCGCGCGGTTGATCTCCGCTTTCTCGCCGAACGCGCGCCAGACGAGGTCCGGTTGCAGCCCGATGACGGAATAGCGCCCGCGCGTTGCGCCGCCTTCGACGGACTCGAGCAGGAACGACATCGCCGATTGCCCGGACGCGTTGCCGCCGAGAGCGCCGGCGCTCGACAGCTTCAGATAGGCCGAGACCGGCGTCTCGAGATCGGCGACGAGGCGTGTCCAGACAACCTGTGCGTCGCCAGCCGAGTACGTGGCGCTGAACGCATCACGCGGCGGCGAGATCGCAAGCCCGCCGGATGCGCCCTCGGCTTTCGCGCCCGCCTGCTGCGTCGTCATTGGCTCGTCTGGTCGAGGCCGAGCACGCGGACAAGCTGGTTCTGGTCGATCGACACGCCGAGTTCGGACTGCAACGAGGCCAGATACTGGGAGAGCATGTCGGTGCGCTGTTCACCCTGCAGTTCGCTTGCGAGCTGTTTCCGCGCGTCATCCGAGAGCTTCGGCGCCGCCGTGATGTCGGTGACGGCGAATACGACGCGGCCAGCGTTGCCCTGGGCGGCTGCAGCTGATGCCCCGCCGGCCGGAAGCGTGAACGCCTGCGCGACGGCTGACTCCGGCAAACCCTGCGGGCTCTCGTTGCGCTTGAACGCCGGCGTCGCCGAAACCTCAAGGCCTGCTTCCTTCGCAATGGCGTCGAGGGTCTCGCCCTTCTTAAT
>JBCBXS010000354.1:0-2863 GCA_039816475.1 Pseudomonadota bacterium
GTCACCGGCATCGGCCGTCGCGAGCAAGCGCGACAGCGTTGCGACTTCGTTTGTCAGCGCGTCCGCCTCGGATCTGGTGTCGCGGGCATCTTCTTCGCATTCCCGCCGGTGCGCGTCGGTGGCCTGGAGCGTCGCCGCTGCGGCTTCGCTCGCGTCAAGGCAGTCGCGTTTGCGCGCAACCGCTTCGGCAATCCGATCGGTAAGGTCGCCCGCGTCGTGGTCGGTTCGCTCTGCTTCGAGTGTGGTGCGTTCGGTGACGAGTGCGGCAAGCCGACGGGCGATCGCCTCAGCACCCGTCTGGCGCTCGCGCAACTCAGACTGACGCCCCCGCCGTTCGGCGGCCTCTGCTTCGCGCTGGCGTGTCAGCTCGCTGAGGTGAGCGCGCGCGGTCGCAGCCTTTGCTTCGGCTTCCGCAACGTCCGCTTCGGTTCGTGCAAGCGCATCGGCGTGCTCGGCTGCCTCGGTCTCAAGCGCCTCAATCGTCTGCTTCAGACGTTCGCGGGCCTCATTCGCATCGGAGATCGCAGCTTCCTCGCGCGCGAAGTCGGCGGCGAGACGCGTCTGCTCATCATCGAGGTCCTTCAGCCGTGTCTCGGCCTGTGCGAGATCGCGGGTCAGCGTATCGCGTTCGGTCAGAAGGCGGGCGAGCGCCGCCGCCGTCTCCGTCTCAGCTTGGCGCAGCGGCTGCAGCCGTTCTGCGAACTCCGCTTCAGCCTTAATCGCAACCGCCTCAGTTCGCGCCGCTTCGGCTGCCGCCCGCTGGATTTCGGCGAGTTCGGCCTCTTCCGCTGCGACGCCCTCGTGCGCTGCGACCCATCGGAGATAGAGCACCGCCGCTTCGGCGCCGCGAATGACTTCGGAGAGTTCGCGATATCGTTTGGCCTGGCGGGCTTGCCGTTTCAGCCCGTCGACCTGCGAGGACATCTGACCGAGGATGTCGCTAATGCGCGTAAGGTTGCCTTCGGCGGCCTTCAGGCGCAGTTCGGCGTCGTGCCGGCGCGAATGAAGCCCCGCGATCCCCGCAGCATCTTCGAGAATGCGGCGGCGCTGCTCGGGCTTTGCGTTGACGATCTCACCGATCTGGCCCTGCCGGACGAGGGCCGGTGAACGGGCGCCAGTTGCTGCGTCCTCGAACAGGATCTTGACGTCTTTCGCGCGGACCTCGCGACCGTTGATACGGTAGGCCGATCCCGCCTCGCGCTCGATCCGGCGGACGATTTCGAGGGTTTCACTGTCGTTGAACTCGGCCGGCGCGGTGCGGTCGGTGTTGTCGATGAAGATGCCGACCTCGGCCATGTTCCGGGCCGGGCGCGCTGTGGAACCGCTGAAAATCACGTCGTCCATCGCGGCCGCCCGCATGGACTTATACGACGTCTCGCCCATCACCCAGCGGAGGGCTTCAAGCAAGTTCGACTTGCCGCATCCGTTCGGGCCGACAACACCGGTGAGCCCCGCGTTGATGACGAGTTCCGTCGGGTCGACGAAGGACTTGAAGCCGAGGAGGCGCAGTCGCGTGATGTGCACCCGCAAGCCTCCTCTATTCCGTGACGATGGTTCGTTGACCTGCGCGATCGCTGGCGACGACGCGCGCCGGGTCGCGTACGAAACGACTACTCGGCGCGCGAGCTTGCAACGGGCGCTGCGCCAGATACGAGCGGATCGATGATCTCGCTGAGATCGGCAAGAGTGAGAACCCGCTTTTCACGACGCTCGTTAATGAAGAAATTGGGTGTGCCGATAATGCCGAGCGTCCGCCCGCGCTCTTTGATCTGCTTCAGCTTTGCGATGAGTTCCTGATTCTCGTAGCAGGCGTCAAAAGTCGCGCGCGTCATGCCGACTTGTTTTGCGATCTGGAAGATCGGCTCGCGGCGGACTTCCTGGCTGACCCAGCGGGCGTGCTGCTCGAGGAACTTCGCGTAAAGCGCGAACCGCTTTTCCGGCGCCGCGCATCGGATCGCGATGGTCGCCGCACCGGATTGAAATCCGATCGGGAATTCGCGGAGGACGAACCGGACTTTGCCCGTGTCGATGTACTGGCGCTTGAACGCGGGAAACGTTTTCTTCTGGAAGAGGCGGCAGTAGGGACACGACGGCGACGCGTACTTGATGACGGTCACGGGCGCCGACTTCGAACCCATTTGGATCGGCGGCAGTGGGCCGGGGTCCAGCACCTGTGCGAGCGTCGGGTTTGCGATGACCTCGCGCCGCTTCGGGCCGCGTACTGTGT
This sequence comes from Pseudomonadota bacterium, assembly GCA_039816475.1. Classification (GTDB taxonomy): domain Bacteria; phylum Pseudomonadota; class Alphaproteobacteria; order Rhizobiales; family Hyphomicrobiaceae; genus JBCBWG01. The sequence goes on from JBCBXS010000354.1 coordinate 2,228, forward strand.
CGTCTTCGAACGGGTTGAAACGCGCCTTCTGAGGCGACGCCGAGGGGGAGGTATCCGGCGAGACGCCAACGGCCTGCAGGCTCGGCTGGTTCGCGCAGGCCGTCAACGCAAGCGCCGTGGCAAACGCTGCCGCGAGACATGTCAAAGCGGACGGCGTGTCGCGCCATCCGCTTCGCTGATCTGACCTGTGTCCCCCCGACACGATCAAGTCGTTAGCTGCTCTTGAGAAGCGGCGCGAGAGCTTCATCGAACGTCGAGAGCTGATCGGTCCGGCCGGTCAGACGTTTGCCGTTGATGAAGAACGTCGGTGTCGCGTTCACGTTGAAGTCTTTCGAGGCCTTGTCGCGGCCGCGTGCGATCTTGTCGAGCAGGGCCTGGTCCTGGAGGCACGCGTTGAAGGAGGTTTCCGTAAAGCCTGCCTGTTTGGCAATTTCGAAGAGGCGCGGCACCGGGTTTCCACGGACCACCCAATCACTTCGTTTCTTGAACAGCACATTCGCAAGCGCGACTGACTTGTCGTTGTCGCCCGTGCATCGAGCGAGCATGGCGGCCGCGGCTGCGAGATTATCAAGCGGGAACTCCCGCATGATGAAGCGGACCTTGCCGGTGTCGATGTACTTCTTCTTGAACTCCGGG
>JBCBXS010000355.1:0-2850 GCA_039816475.1 Pseudomonadota bacterium
ATCCTGGAAGTGCCAGCGGGGGAGGTCGCTTATGTCCCGACCAAATAACTTTGCCGTTCGACTGATCGCGGTCGGGCTTCTGCTCGCCTCGGCGATCGCCGTTGCAGCCTGTCGTGAGGACTATCTCGACCGGCGACAGGGCGTGACGCTGACCGGCGGTGATGCGATGGCCGTCAACGCCCGGGTTCAGACGATCAATCCCTGGCCGCCGACCGCACATCAGTCGCGCGCGAAAACCGACGGCGAGTACCTGAGGCAGGTCATCAAGACCCATCGCGAGGGCCCGCCGAAAAAGACGTTCGGCCAGGGCGCGCGCCAAGGGGCCACGACCGGTGGCGGTCCGTAACCCTTTCAGCCTTCGCTTAAGCGGCAGGACGCGATTGTCCGACGCCGTTGGGCAAGACAGCCTCCCGATGTTGCGGCCCCAGAGCCTATGCAGATCGGGAGGCATTTCCCATGCGTGACGAGCACGTGACGCTTCCGTAGGACGCGCTCTATCTCGCGCTGAAACCGCGGTCGTCGAACGGCGGCGAGTGGACGACCCGGCGCTGAAGGTTCGGGCGCCTCAGACAATCACGACTAATCCGGATGGTGCCTTTCGGCTGTTCGGCATCGGTGACGCCGTGCCTGCCCGCAATATCCACGCGGCGATCTATGACGGCCCGAGGTTCGCCGTCGCGTTCTGATCAGCCACGCTACCACTGCTCGAGTTGATACTGCTGCCAGCGCTTTTCGCCGGCGAGGCAGTCGTAGCTCGGCTTGACGCCTTCGACGCGGAATTGCGTCCGTTGAATGCGCGCGGGCGGGTCAGCGCGCGGCGGCTGAAGGTCTGCAATCTCGAGGTAGAGCTTCTGGCGGATCGCCTGGCCGAACTTCGCCCGATCCTGCACCGCGATCATAAATGAGCCGGGCCCACCAATAACGCAGGCGGCGTAGTATTTGTCGAGGTCCGGCAGATCGAAGTAGCTGTAGGGCCCGTCCGGCCGTTTGAACTTGAGCGGCAACCCGTTGATGACGATGCCTTTCGCGACCACCCCATCCCGCGTGCGGTCAACCCGACCACCGATGTTGTTCGGCCCGTCGCCTGAGACATCGATGACGCGCCGCGGGCTCGAAATGCGGTTTGCATCGAACAGTGCTGCGGCATGTTCCAGCGCGCCTGAGATCGACGTCATCAACGCGCGTTTGATTGGCTTGGCCGCCAGTTCATCGGCGAAGGCTGCCGCGTCTCCGGCAGACGCGATCACCCGCCACGGCACCACAACCGATTGCGAGCCTTGGCCGGCCCACTCGGTATAGCTCACCGCGATCCGCCCGCGCGGGCCAGACGTGATCGCCTTGACGATCTGCGGGCTCCTGAACGCTGCAACGTAGCCTTCGCGCTGGTGGCGTTGCTCGTCGAGGTCCATCGACATCGACACATCGACGGCGAGGACCAGTTCGAGATCGACATCAGTCGAGGCCTTGGCAGTCAACGGCGCTGCGAGGCTTGCGGGCAGCATCAGGGCGGCTCCGAGGAGCGCTGCGGTGAAGGCCTGCCGCCGACGACGTGTCGGCCGCAGATGTCCTTGTCTTAGGTTGGAACGCATACGAACTCCTCCATCCTTTCGACACCGCCTAAGGTGCATCGTGACCGACAAAGCCGCGAGTGCAAGGTCTTCAGCGTCAAATCCAACGCGGCGAGGAGACTTAACGATGCACGTTGGGATCGTCGGCGGCGGGATTGCAGGCCTCGCGACCGCGTGGGCGCTGGCCCGTCGCGACATACGCGTCACGCTGTTCGAGCAGGCGGCGATCCCCAATCCGTTATCAGCGTCCGGAGACCAACACCGGCTGATCCGCCGCGGCTACGGCAGTCTCGACGGTTACGCACGGACCATCGATGACGCGTTCCGCGCGTGGGATGACATGTTCGCTGACACCGGCGCCGACGGGTTCGTGGAGAGCGGCGTCCTTTGCATCAGTGAAACTGCAGGAGACGACGGCTCCGAATTCATCGAAGGTTACGACCGAATGGGGGTCGCCTATGACGACCTTCCGGCGGCGGCTGCGGCGGAACGGTTTCCGTTTCTCGATGCCGCCACTTTCGAGCGCGCGGCAGTCGTCGCCGACGGCGGGGTGTTGCTCTGCGAGGTCATCACGGAAGCTCTGGTTGCGTGGCTCGAAGCCAAGGGCGTGACATTGCAAGCGCAGACGCCTGTCGCGGCGATCGATGCCGCCCGCGCGACCGTGCGAACCGCCGATGGCGAGCAACAGTTCGATCGTCTTTTGGTCGCGGCTGGGGCCTGGGTGACGGCGCTTCTGCCGGAACTCGAGGCGACGTTGCATCCCTATCGGACCCTGGTCACCTACCTGAAGCCGCCCGGCGATCTTGCTGCAGCCTGGGAGGCAGCCCCCGGCATCCTGAGCGTCGGCAGCCGTCGAACCGACGGTTACGTTCTGCCTCCCGTGCGCGGGACGGAGCTGAAGTTCGGGACCGGTCTTACGAAACACCCTGGCCGGCCCGATCCCGACTGGTCGCCGACCCTCGAAGATGGCATCGCTGTGCGCGGTGCTTTCGCCCCGCCGTTCGCGCGGATCGAAGACTACGAGGTCACCGGCGTCCGGTCGTGCGTCTACACGTTTACCGACGACGAGACCTTCCGCGGCTTCGAGTTGGGCCGCGCGCATGTCGTCTCCGCGTGTTCGGGCCACGGCTACAAGTTCGGCGCGGCCGTCGGGCTCAAAACCGCAGAGGCCATCCTCTCCGGAAACACACGCGCGTGGCAAAGCTGGCTGCGCGCTGAGGCCTAACCGGCAGCGCTCAGCGGAGCTCAGATCACCGCTACCGCACGGCGCGGAATGTCCCGG
>JBCBXS010000356.1:0-2849 GCA_039816475.1 Pseudomonadota bacterium
AGGGATCGCTGTTCTACGCCACCTACAAAGGCGCGGTTGCAGCCGAGTTGATGAATCGCATCGGGTTTGATGCCATGGCGGTCGGCAATCACGAGTTTGATGACGGACCGGAAGCCCTCGCCAAGTTCGCCGATGCCGTGACGTTCCCTCTGCTGTTCGCCAACACGAACATCGCAAAGGAGCCGATGCTCGCGGGCAAGATCAAGACGCACATTGTCAAGCAGTTCGGCGGCGAGAAAGTCGCGATCATTGGTTTGCTCGCCGAAGACACGGCTGAGACCTCATCGCCCGGCCCAAACGTGACCTTCATCAAGTCCGAGACGATCTTAAAGAGGGTTATCGGCCAGCTCGAAGCAGAGGGCATCAATAAAATCGTGGTGCTCTCGCATGTCGGGCTGCCGCGCGACATCGAGATCGCAAAGGCGGTCGACGGGATCGACGTCATCGTCGGCGGCCACAGCCACACGCTGATGGAGAATTACCCGACCGTCGTGAACGCACCCAACGGCAAGCCGGTGCAGATCGTGCAGGCCTTCGCCTACTCGAAGTACCTCGGAGAGCTCGCCGTCACGTTCGACGATAAGGGCGATGTCACAGAAGCCGAGGGCCGGTTGTGGGAACTGAACGCAACCGTTCCCGAAGACGCCGGGGTGCTCGCCTTCATCAAGGAGAAAGCAGCCCCGATTGAGAAGCTGAAGCGCCAGGTGATCGGCTCGGCGAAGGCTGCCATCGATGGAGCTCGCACGTCCTGCCGCGCGGGCGAATGCGCGATGGGCAACCTCGTCGCCGATGCCATGCTCGCGCGCGTCAAGTCGCAGGGCATCGGAATCGCAATCCAGAACGGTGGCGGCCTCCGCGCGTCGATCGACGCCGGCCCTATCACCATGGGCGACGTGCTCACCGTTCTGCCGTTCCAGAACACGCTTTCGACGTTTCAGCTGAAGGGCGCCGACGTCGTTGCGGCGCTCGAAAACGGCGTCGGCAACGTCGAAAAGGGCGCCGGCCGCTTTCCGCAGGTGGCGGGGCTGAAGTTCACGTTCGATCCGTCGGCGAAAGCCGGGTCACGGATTTCCGATGTGATGGTCGCTGACGGGCAGGGTGGCTTTAAACCGATCGATCCGTACACCGTCTACGGTGTCGTCTCGAACAACTACATGCGTCGCGGTGGGGACGGCTACAAAGTCTTCGCAGCGAATGCGACGAAGGCCTACGATTTTGGCCCCGGTCTCGAGCAGGTCGTCGCCGATTACCTCGGCGCCCTCAACGGCGACTACACGCCCTACACCGACGGCCGCATCACACGGAAATAGCGACGCGGTACAGGAGCGACGCGAAAAGCACGGCCGGCGTGCGATGCTGCCAACACAAGACGGCCCGACGCTTTTGCGCCGGGCCGCTTCAACGGCGCCGATCTACGGTCGCCAGCCTCAAGAGGCGGGGGCCGACGGGATTGACGGGATGGTCGGTGTGGACGGCACGCGCTTGCGGACCTCGCGCTCTACAGCCCGGCCGATGGCGCGACCCGCACGGCGGACGTTGCGCTTCACGACGCGGCCGACGGCTTCCTTCGCGCGGCGACCCTGACGACGGACAAAACGCCCCGGCGGCGAACGCTTGATGGCGCGGCCCACCCGCCTTGTGCCTTTGACGACCTTACGGCCGACCTTCACACCGGCTCGGCCGGTCGCCCGCGCGGCGCGCTTGACGCCTTTGCCAACCGCCTTCGCACCTTTCTTGATGTCGGAGCCGGCCTTCTTCGCGACCTTCTTAGTGGCACCGGCGGCTTTCTTGACGGCCGAGCCTGTCTTCTTCGCGGCCTTCTTGATGCCGCTTCCGGCCTTCTTTGCTGTGTTCTTGATCTTGCGGCCGGCCCTCTTCAAAGCCCTGCCGAGCTTGCCGGCTTCGGCTTCAGACGTGACCGCGACCGTGCCGTTCCGATCGACCGACGGCCCGAGGACTCCGGCCGTAACGGCGAACGCAAACACCACGCCCATCGCTACAGATTTCAACATCGCTCATGTTCCTTGTGACTGAGTTTCGGACACCGCCCGGGGGAACAGGCGGCGTTGCTCACTCAGTCGCGGTTGCGAGCGATCAGGTTCAAACGAGATGCGAGCGGTGCAGTCTGGCGGGCTTGTGACTGCGCCTCACGGTCCTACGGTGCTATGACACGGCCATGCACCGCGACGTCATCATTCAGATCCTGAAGCCTGGCGATGTCGCGCTGTTGCGCGGGCTCAACGCGACGTTCGCCGACGCCTTCGACGATCCCGATACGTATCAAAGCGCGCCGCCTTCGGACGACTATCTCGCACATCTGCTGAGCCTGCCGCACGTCATCGCAGTCGCGGCCACTGTCGAAAACGACGTGATCGGCGGGCTTGTCGCCTATGAGCTGCAGAAGTTCGAGCAGCCACGCAGCGAGATCTACATCTACGATCTGGCAGTTGCAGACGCGTGGCGCCGCCGAGGGATGGCAACGGCCATCGTCGACAAGCTGCGTGAGGCGGCTGAAAAGCGGGGAGCGTCAGTCATCTATGTTCAGGCCGACCGTGACGACGGCCCGGCGGTCGCCCTCTACAGCAAGCTGGGGACGATCCAGGATGTTCACCACTTCGACATCGCCGTCGGCTCGGAGACACAGGACTAACAACGCGGCCTGCTCGCCTCAGCGCGAACCGGCCGCGTCGTCGCCGAGGTTAGCCGAGTGCTGCGAGCACGCGGTCGGGCGTGAACGGCATGTGCCGCAGACGCTTGCCGGTGAGTTTGAAAACGACGTTTGCGATCGCGGGCGCGACCATCGGAGTGCCGACTTCGCCAACCTGTTTCGGCTCGGTCCCGTCGCGCAT
>JBCBXS010000357.1:0-2848 GCA_039816475.1 Pseudomonadota bacterium
TGGAACGGGCTGCCGCGGAAACGCCGGACCATCCCGCACTCATTTTTCAAGACACTGAACTGAGCTTTGCCGAATTCAATAGCCGCGTGAACCGCCTTGCGCGCGTTTTACGGTCGAAGGGGGTTGGCAAAGACCAGTTTGTTTGCCTCTGCATGGATCGCAGCCTGGAAATGGTGATCGGGCTTTGGGCGACACTTAAAGCCGGTGGCGCGTACGTCCCACTCAACGTCGAAGATCCCGTCAATCGTATCAATGGGATCATCAACGATTGCCGGCCTAAGGTGCTGCTGACCCAGGCGCATATCCAGGATCGTATCGCAATCGATACAACGGAGGTTATCGTCCTGGCAGAGGGGGGCGATAGCGATCACAGCATCGACGACAGTGATCTTGGCGTCGCGATCGGCGACAACGATCTCGCATACATGATCTATACGTCGGGCTCTACCGGCAAGCCGAAGGGCGTCGTCGTCGAGCACGGCGCGATCCACAATCGCGTTGTCTGGATGCATGAGGCATACGGTCTCTTGCCCGGCGACCGCGTCTTGCAAAAAACGCCTTATACCTTCGATGTTTCAGTTTGGGAGTTTCTCTGGTCGTTTTCGGTCGGCTCGACACTGGTTGTCGCGGAGCCTGGCGGCCATACGGCCATCAGTTACCTCTATCGCCTGATCCGCGATGCCGGCGTCACCCACCTGCATTTTGTGCCATCGGTGATGCGCTTATTCCTGATCGCGCCGGAAATCGATCAGTTGCCGATCAAGAAGCTGTTTTGTTCGGGCGAAGCGCTGGGCTTTGACCTTGTCGAAGCGTTTTACGCCAAGGCCAGTGAAACGGTCGAAGTGCATAATCTGTATGGCCCGACCGAAGCCGCCGTCGACGTCAGTTACTTTGCATGTCCGCGTCGTCCGACTGACAGGAGTATTCCCATTGGGCGTCCCGTCAGCAATACGGGGCTCTATGTGCTCGACGAATATGACCAGCCCGTGCCAGTCGGTGTTCCGGGAGAATTGCACATTGGCGGTGTTCAACTCGCGCGCGGGTACTGGGCACGCGAAGAGTTGACCGCCGAGAAGTTCGTTCCTTGCCCAATCGAGGACGCACCGCACGATCGCCTTTACCGCACGGGCGATCTGGCGTTCTTCCGCCCGGATGGCCAGATCATCTATCTCGGTCGCAACGACTTTCAGGTGAAGGTCAACGGCGTTCGCATCGAGCTTGGTGAAATCGAGGCGGCGATCCGGGAGCAGGCGGGCGTAAAGGATGTCGTCGTCGTCGCCGAGGAGCGGGCGGGAAGCAAAGTGTTGGTCGCCTATGCGGTGGTCGCCGCGCCGAGCCAGGCCGAAGCGGCGCGATTGACGGCCGGCGTTGCCGCCACGCGGCCGACCCATTACGTGCCGAAAGAGGTGCGTTTCATCGCGGACATGCCGCTGACGGTTTCTGGAAAGATCGACCGGAAAGTCCTCGCCCAACAGCCTCTGCTGGGGTCGAACTAAGACGCCAATCGCCAGGCGGGCACGCGCGCGGCGGACACCGAGGCGCCGCTTTGAGGCGGAACCGGTCGAAGCCGTTGCCTTCCGTGCGCGCGTCCCTGATTATCCCGCACTGCAATAAGACTGCGGGCGCTCCCTTCCCGGGTGCTCGCGAATGCGTGTTCTGACGCGCATGAAGTCCGGCACGGCCGCGGGGTTTTGCGATGAAAGCCATCACGTTTGGCAGCGCTATGATCGATTCCATTGCGATCATCAGCGATGACCGGATCGAGCGCATGTCGATGCGAAACGCCGACAGCTCGTTCTTGTTGCTCGAAGAGGGCCGGAAGACCGAAGCCGAGCAGATCTCGCAGCATGTCGGCGGCGGTGCGGTGAACACGGCCGTCGCGATGGCCCGGCTGGGCTTCGATGTGGCAACGGTCCTGAAGGTCGGCCAGGACGATCGCGCGGAGACGGTACTCCGGCGGCTGGCGGATGAGAAAATCTCGACGCGGTTCGTCATGCGCGAGGCCGGGGCCGAGACCGGCGCGGCCGTCGTCGTCTCATCGCATGAGCGCGATGCTGCAATTTTCACGTTTCGCGGCGCGAACACGACGCTGAAGGTCGATGAGTTGAAGCCCGATATGATGTCGGCCGATCTCGTCTACATCTCAGGGTTGTCGAACCGCTCGGCGGACTGCTTCCCCGCCATCGTAAAGGGCGCAAAGGACGCCGGCGCCAAGGTCGCGACCAACCCCGGCATCCGCCAGTTGACCAGCCGGGCGCAGCCGTTCCTTGAAGCACTCCCGCTCGTCGATGTGCTTTCGATCAACCGGCGGGAAGCGGACGCCCTCGTGCCGCAATTGATCGCGCGCTTCGGCGAAGGCGGTTCAATGCTTGAACTCAAGCCCGGCGCGGAGGGCCCTGAATTGGCGCTTCGCTATCTGGGCTCCGGCGGTTGCGAAATGAGCCTCATCCGCTTTGCAGAAGCGCTGCTCAGTTTCGGGATCGGCACGCTGCTGGTGACCAACGGGCGCGATGGCGGGTATGTCGCGACGAAGGACGGCATCCACCACTGCCCTGTGATGTCGATCGATGTTGTCGGGACCGCGGGCGCCGGCGACGCCTTCGCCTCAACGTTCTCAGCCGTGCTCGCGAAATCCGCCGATCCCGTCCGCGCGCTCCGATCCGCGACCGTCAACTCGTCGTCTGTGGTCGGCCACTCGGACACGCAGACAGGGCTCCTCTCAACCGACCAGATCGAGGATCGGCTCGACGGCCTCGGTCGCGATGCGCTTGAAATTCAGACGTGGCCGTTGCTCTAGCTGCAGCGGGTTCAAGGTGAGTGACGTTCTTGGCAGACCACATCAAAGCGG
>JBCBXS010000358.1:0-2823 GCA_039816475.1 Pseudomonadota bacterium
TGCCTTCGGTCTACGGCCAGCGCTACATGCACGGCCACATCGTCGAGCCGGACGCGAACGGCGCGGAACGAAGCCTGATCGTCTCTGGCGGCCTTGGCTGTTCGGGCTTGCCGATCCGTTTCGGGCGTCCACCGGAAATCACGGTCGTCGAACTCGGTCCCGTGTCAGCCTAGACTGCGGGGATGACCGACGCACCGATGACAGGACCAGCCGCCGCGCGAGACGCGTCGGAGCCGTGGGTGCGTCTGAGCGTGGCCCACGCTCTTGATGCACCGCTCGCAGTGATTTTCCGGCGGGGGCCGCGTTATCGGCATCAGATGATTGTCTGGAACACGGACACCGACACGTTCGATGCCGGGCAGTGGATGACGGGAGACGTCTACCTGCACTCGGTTTCGCCAGACGGGCGCTTCGTCCTTTACGGCGCTCGCCAGATCAGCGATCGCGCCCGGGCGAAGTGGGCAGCTCAATTGGCGAACGCGCGTTCTGCGGACCACGAAGCCGAGCATGACTACGAGCCACTGGTTGCCACACAACGTGCACGGCGGCCGAAACGGTCGAAGCGGAAAGTGCCAAGGTATTTGCGGCAGTCAGCCCGGCCCGCTCGACCGGGCCTCGTCGATCCGAGCATCGGGGCGTGGACCGCCATCAGCCGGCCGCCAAATTTCACTGCGCTTGCGATCTGGCTAGTGGCCGGCCCCTATCAGGGCGGCGGATACTTCGCCGGCGAGACGGAACTCGTGTTGAACTATCCACGCGAACTCATGGCGCCGAAACTCAATGCACCGCGTTGGCCGCACCGTTTCAAGATGAGTGCCATTGAGGACGTTGCGGGCGGACGACCGAAGTACTGGTCCGCGTATCTGGCGAGCGCGCGTCGTCCGGAGACATGGGGCGACACGGTGCGTGCACTCAGGCGGAAGCTGCCCAAACACGGCTACGTCGATTGGGTTGACCTGTTCGATGACACGCGACTGACGTTTGCAGCCAATGGCTGTATCTGGCGCGTCGCGCGCGACGTCGCAGACCAGACCGACGATCTGCTTGGCCGTGCGGATCTGATCGCTGACTTCCGCGGCAATACGTTTGAGCCTGTCACACCAAGGGCGGACGCGCTGTCATGGTGAGTTCTGATCCGTCACAGACCGACTGGCCTGATCTCGCGGGCCGGCTTGTCAACGATGAGGATGGCACGCCCGGTCACATCCTGCCGGTGCGGGTCTATTTCGAAGACACCGATTTCTCGGGCGTCGTTTATCACGCGACGTATCTCAGATGGTGCGAGCGCGGGCGATCGGACTTCCTCCGCCTGCTCGGGAACGATCATGAAGCCCTTCTCAACGGCAAGGACGGACGCCCGCCGGCGGCGTTTGTCGTCCGCCGGATGGAACTCGACTTTCGTGCCCCGGCCCGGATCGATGACGTGCTAACCGTTCGCACACATGCCGCTAACATCGGGGCTGCGGCGATCGACCTCGCGCAGGAAATCTACCGCGGGGAGAAACTGATTTTCGCGGCATCCGTGCAAGTGGTTCTCGTCAGCCTTGAAGGTAAACCTCTGCGGGTTGGCACTGCGTTACGGGCGGCATTCACCGCTGAGGCTTGAGGCGGGGCCACGACACTGCCGCCTCAAAATCTCAGCGTGAGTACATCAAGTCGAAAATAAGCCGCAAAGCACGGCAACTAGCCAAGCTTCGCCGGGCCGCGCGGATCGCAAGGTCGGCGTGCGGGATTGAGGGGGTCCATTCCAGATGAATGACCTGGTTTCGAACGCGCTGTCGCACGGGGGTGGCGGCAGCTCGTTCTACGTCGAACTGTTTCTTGAAGCGCATATCGTCGTGCAGGCCGTCATGCTCGGCCTCGCGATCGCATCCATTCTTTCTTGGGCGATCATTTTCGAGAAGCTGCTCGCCTTCCGCCGCGCGCGGATCGAGGCGGATCGCTTTGAGCAGATGTTCTGGTCGGGCCAGTCGCTCGAGGACCTTTACGGCTCGATCTCGCGTGGCCGGTCGATTTCCATGGCGGCCTTGTTCGTCGCCGCGATGCGCGAATGGAAGCGATCGGTCGAAGGCAGCATCCGCGCGCTTGGCGGAATTCAACTGCGCGTCGAGAAGGTGATGGACGTCACCATCAGTCGCGAAATGGAGCGGCTGGAGCGACGGCTTCTGTTCCTCGCAACCGTTGGATCGACAGCCCCGTTCGTCGGGCTGTTTGGGACCGTTTGGGGGATCATGTCGAGTTTCCAGGCCATTGCGACCTCAAAGAACACGTCGCTCGCGGTTGTCGCGCCCGGCATCGCAGAAGCGCTGTTTGCGACCGCCATCGGCCTGGTCGCTGCAATCCCGGCGGTCATTTTCTACAACAAGTTCTCAGCCGATGCGGCGCGGCTCAGCCAGCGGCTTGAAGCGTTCTCGGATGAGTTCTCCGCGATTGTCTCGCGCCAGATCGACGTGAGGGGTTAGGCCATGGGTGCTTCCCTCAACGGCGGTGGCGGACGCGCAGGCCGGCGATCGCGGCGCGCGGCCCGCGCGCCGATGAGCGAGATCAACGTCACGCCGTTTGTCGACGTGATGCTCGTCCTGTTGATTATCTTCATGGTTACGGCGCCGTTGCTGACAGCCGGCGTCCCCCTCGAATTGCCACAGGCGACGGGTAAGCAATTGCAAACCCAAAACCAGGAACCTCTGGTGGTGTCAGTGACGCGCGAGGGCCGGGTTTTTCTCGGTGAAGAGGACAGAACCCCGATTGAACTCGGTGCGCTTGGTGCGAAACTGAAAGCAGTCGCCGAGGCGCGCGGCGGTCTGAAAGAGCCGATCTTCGTCC
>JBCBXS010000359.1:0-2821 GCA_039816475.1 Pseudomonadota bacterium
CGTCACGAGACCGCCAACCGGAAACGCCGTCAGGAACGCGCCGAGTTCTTCATCACTGACATCGGTGTAGACGGCCATCGGCGTTAAACCGGCTGGAGCGTTTGGCGGAGCATATGCGTGCGCCGCTCAAGATATGGGGCGCTGCGGACGGACGGAAGCGACTAGGTTGCGGTCGGCGCAGACGCAGGTGCGGGATCGCGCAGGGCACGCGGTATATTGAATGCCACGCGCTCGTCGGCGGTCTTGATGATCTCAATTGAGGTCGAAAAACGCTCGCCAAGAGCATCGACGACTTCGTTGACCAGGACTTCCGGTGCCGAAGCGCCGGCCGTGATGCCGATGACGCGCGCATCCGCGATTTCGTCCCACGGGATATCGGTTGCGCGCTGGACGAGCTGGCTGCCCTTGGCGCCTGCGCGAACGGCAACCTCGACCAACCGGTTCGAATTCGACGAGTTCGGCGCACCGACGACCAGGACGTAATCGCAGCCCTTCGCCATCTCTTTCACAGCCGTCTGCCGGTTGGTCGTCGCATAGCAGATGTCTTCTTTCGCCGGGCCGGCGATCGATGGAAAGCGCGCCTGCAACGCACTGATGACATCGGCGGTGTCGTCGATCGAGAGTGTCGTCTGTGTGATGTAGGCGAGGTTCTCCGGATCGGCCGGCGTGAGGCCTGCAACATCATCGGCGGTCTCGATCAGCGTGATCGCGCCTTCGGGCAACTGCCCCATAGTGCCGATCACTTCCGGATGACCTTCGTGGCCGATCAGGATGATGTCGCGTCCGGCGCCGTGGTGAATTTCCGCCTCGCGATGGACCTTTGATACGAGCGGACACGTCGCATCGAGATAGAACATCTCGCGTGCCTTCGCGTCGGCCGGAACTGACTTTGGAACACCGTGTGCGGAGAAGATCACCGGTCGATCGCGATCGGCCTCAGGGATCTCGTCGAGTTCAGCGACGAAGCGGGCGCCTTTGTTCTGGAGATCCTCGACAACGAAGCGGTTGTGGACGATCTCGTGGCGCACGTAGACCGGCGCGCCGAACTTCTCCAAGGCCTTCTCAACGATCTGGATTGCGCGGTCGACGCCAGCGCAAAAGCCGCGCGGAGCTGCGAGGCGAATCAAAAGGTCCGAACGCGTCGAATTTGACTGTTCAGACGACTGTGGCCCTGGTGCGGTCGGTGTCATGATTTGGTCGTCTTTCAAGGCGTTAAGCGGACAACTCCCTTCCTCAGGTACGCGGTTGGCGTGCCGGTGTCGAGGGTGGTAAGGGACGTGTGGGGGCAGTGTCCGGTCCGCGGTGGGGACCTTGGCTTCGGGCGTTGCATTTGACGGGCGTTCAATTCGTTGAACGATGGGGACGACAACTTGAATATTCTCGCGCATGCGGTGCGGTTTGGAGTGCTTGCGGGCCTCTGCACAGCGCTTGCCGGCTGCGGACTCTCGACGATGACGTCGGGCTTGTCCGGCACGATGTTTGGCGGCGGATCGAAGAAGCCTGAGGTTTCCGCGATCACCGAGCAGCAACTGCTCTCGGCTGCAAAAGCCGAGTACGGGCCGGGCGGTGTCAACGTCGGCACGGTCGCGCACGGATGCCCGCAGTTCAAAGTCAACCGCAACGGTCATCATGTCACGCAATACGAAGCGGGCCGCGAAGGCGACGGTCTCGCCGTCATGCACCGCGGAGAGATCACGCGAACGGCGCGCGAGTGCCAGATCAGCAACTCCGAAGTGGTCGTAAAGTACGGCTTCTCCGGACGCGTCCTGCTGGGGCCGCGGGGGCAGCCCGGCCCGGTGACGCTGCCGGTGACCGTTTTCGTTTCGGACGACCAGCGTCGTCGGCTGAATGCCGAAGACATGACCGTAACTGTCGACGTCTCGAGCGAAGACCCGATCGGATACTTCTCGACTGTGAAGTCGGTGACGATCCCGATCCCGCAGGGCTCGCGCCCGGGCGAGTTCGAAGTGTTCGTCGGCTTCACGCCGCCGCCATCCACAGGGGTCGGTCGCAGACCTTCGCTCGATTCGGATTTCGACCAGAACGGCTAGCGCCTTTCCGAAGCGCGCTCTCTCACAAAGACGCGGTGTCGAGCAGCGGTGGGTCCCACCCGTACAACCAATCGTACGACGCCATCAGTCGCGGACCTCCCGCGAGGCGCATGCCGACGTTGCGGACGCGCCCGAGGTTGCCCCGCATATGATAGATGCGCCCGTTGTTTCGCGCCTGAAGCCTGACCTTCTCGACGCGACTGCGCCGGGCGTTTTCGTAGGCGGCCAAGCCCTCCTGAAGGGGCCGGACGTCGCATCGGGCACGCGCAAGTTCCGTTGCGAGGACGATCGCGTCTTCCAACGCCATGACTGCACCCTGTGCGAGGAACGGTGCGATCGGATGGGCTGCGTCTCCGAGGAGCGCTGCACCCGCTGAGGTCCAGGAGCCGAGCGGGGGGACATGCTCCATCTGCCAGCGCCCCCAGGTCGCAGAGCGCAGGGCGTCGACAGTGCCTGCGGAAAGTGACGGCGCGACAGCTGCCAGATCTGCGATCACTTCGGCGCGCGCTGCGTTATCCAGCACCGATCGCGACGCCGCGGTTTCGTCGATGCGCCGGGAAATCAGCACGACATTGAGTTCGCGCCCCGCGTTCACCGGATAATGCACAAGGTGCCCGTGCGGTGAGAACCAGACCCCGACGGACGTTCGCGCCTGTTTGTTGTCGCCGGCAGCATCGATCGGGATCGTCGTCCGAGATGCGGAATAGGCGGTGCCCCCACCGACCGGGTGCTGCGGGACGATCTGCGCGCGCAACCGCGATGACTGACCA
>JBCBXS010000035.1:0-13730 GCA_039816475.1 Pseudomonadota bacterium
CCGTCAGGTCGGCGTACTTCGCGAGCAGCGGCACTGATAGCGTCGTGATGTCGGCGGACGTTCGAAGATGAGCTGCGAGCGCTGCGTCATCGCCAACGCCCGTAGCGGTCATAATGGCGTCCACGGTCGCGGGATCGTTCTCTGGGACAACGCCAATGGAATCGCCCGGCTGGTAGACGAAGCCCGGGACGTCTGTCGCGAGCTCGACATGCCAGGTCTCGCGCGTCGAACCGGAGCCGTTGAGATTAACGCGCTCGATGATACCGGCCTCAAGCGGCTGCGCCTCATCGAACCCATCGGCTGCCTCATCTTCTGCGGCAGCGACCTCGGGCGCTTGCGCGGCGGCAAACTGGACAACGGTGCCTCGCTCCGGCGTTTTCGGCTTTAGAGTCTCAAGCGTCTCAGCGGTCCACGACTTGGCCGCCGCGGCAAAATCGAGATCGAGATCGATCCGCGGCGCAGCACGCTTCGCACCGAGCTGCTCGAGCCGGGCGTCGATGCGCTTTCCTGTCTCGCAGAAATCAACGTATGCGCTGTCGCCGAGCCCCAGAACCGCGAACGAGAGATGCCCAAGCTGCGGCGCGTCTTCGCCCATCAGCGCGTCATAGAAATCGCGAGCACGTTCCGGCGGATCGCCCTCACCCCATGTCGCCGCGTAGACGACGAGGTTCTGCGCTTTCGACAGAAAACCGATCTCGGCATCGGCCATGTCGATGACGCGCGCGTCGAACCCGAGTTTCTGCGCCTGCTTCTTAGCCTTTGCCGCAAGCGCCTCGGCGTTGCCGGACTCACTAGCGTAAAGCAGCGTGAGCGGCGTCTTCTTCGCCGGTGCCGGTGCGGGTACCGCGGCCGGGGTTTGCGCGACGTGCAGCGCAGCGCCGCCACTCCGCATCTGAAGTGCGGCCCCAGCATCAACGGCCGGGCCGACGTCGTAGCCGGCAAGGAACCCTTGCAACCACAGTCGCTGATCGCGCGTCGCCGCTGCGAATGCCGCGTTCAACGAAGCGATCTGTTCCGGAGAAAAGGGGGCCGTCTCGGGCAGGAGCGGCGCGGTCGTGCTCATGGGTTTCGGTGTCCCTGTTGTCAGCGCGGGGGTGTGTTTCGAGGTCAATCGCAGCGTGCCGGTCTCAGCCGGCAATCCACATGGTCGCGTTGGCAATGTCTTCGGCAGACCACTCGCCTTCAGGCGTCGCCGTCGGCGGCGTTGCCGGCGGCGGCTGGGCAAGAGATCGGTCGCCTCGCTCAAGACGATCGGCGATTTGATCGGGACGTTCGGGCGCAAAGTGGTGGACCCGCGCCGGCGGCGTCAGGTTGGCCATGTCCCAATGCACGCCGATGAACACGATGCTTGGCGCCTTGAGCGCGTGGGCTGCAATCGCATCGGGGAGTGCGCCAAGCGTCGTCGCCACGGAACGCTCGTTGGGGCGCGCGCCGTTCTCGACGATGACAACTGGCGTCTCTCGCTTGGCGCCGGCTGCGATCAAGCGCTCGCGCAGGACTGGCGCCGTCTTGACGCCCATATAAACCGCTGAGGCCTGTCCCGGGGCCGCCAACGCACGCCAGTCGAGGTCTGGCGCCCCCTCGCTCGTTGCACCTGTCACCAGGGCGAATGAGCGGATGGTCTCGCGCAACGTCATCGGCAATTCGATCGACGCGGCACAGGCGTGCGCCGCCGTGATGCCGGGCACAATGTCGACGGCGATGCCGGCGGCACGGAGCGCGCGCAGCTCCTCGACGGCGCGGCCGAAGACAAACGGATCACCGGCCTTAAGCCGGACGACCTTGCTGCCCTTTAGCGCCTCGCGCACGAGGATCGCGTTGATCTCGTCCTGGGCGACCGCCGCCCCGTAGCCGGTCTTGCCGACGTGAATGCGTTCGGCGTCGCGGCGCGCATAGTCGAGGACGGCGTCTGACACCAGACCGTCAACGACGATGACATCAGCATCCTGCAGGCGTTCCAGCGCACGCAGCGTGAGTAGATCGGGATCACCGGGGCCGGCACCGACGAGGCTCACATGGCCTGGCCCGTGATCGGCTTGGCGCGCATCGGCGAGCAACTGATCGACGATGCCGGCTGCACTCCGGTCATCGCCCTTCAGGACAGCGCGCCGCCATTCGCCGTTCAGCAGTGCCTGCCAGGCCCGGCGCCGCTCACGGCCGTCGCGGATTGCAGTCATCATCCGATCCCGCAGGCCGTGGGCGGAACGGGCGACCTCGCCGAGCCGAGACGGCAGCCGAACGTCAAGCATCGCTTTGATCTCGCGCGCGATGAGCGGCGCGGTGCCTTCCGTTCCGATCGCAACGGTGACGGGATCACGGTCGACGATGGCGGGCGTGATGAAGGTCGAAAGATGCGGTCGATCGACGACATTCACCGCGATCCCACGCACGCGGGCCGCTTCCGCGACGGCAAGATCGATCGCCACGCAATCGTGCGCCGAGAAGACAAGCCGCGCGCCATCGAGCTGAGCCGGCGCAAAACCCTCGCGACAGATCGTGACCCTGTGTGCTTCGGCAAAGCGCACGAGTTCAGCGCTCGGCGCCGGCGAGACCAGCGTGAGCGCGGCCTCTGATTTGGTGAGGAGACGCAGCTTCTGCAGTGCCTTTTCGCCGTCACCAACGACAACGACCGGCACCTCAGTGACATCAACGAACGTCGGAAAGTAGCGCATCGCGGAACTCCGAAGCTGCGCGATCGCCGCGCAATTGGAGTTCAGAATTTGCTTTCATTCGAAATGAAATTCTACGGGAATTGCCATCCATATTGATATTCGCAACATCATGCCCCTGCAATCGAAATCGAGAGCAGCATATGTTACGGACGCGAGACCCGGCAGCCTGAGAATTTCGCGCAAGGCGTATCGGCAAACACCACGTGTGCCGGAAGGTTCGATAACGGAATGAAATTGGCCGCAGCCAGAGTGCCATTTCGAGCCGTAGCTCGCTACTTCGCGCCTTGCGGCTTCGGGGACGTCATCGTCTGCCAGCCACCCCAGGAGCCTTGCTTCAAGCCATCAACGGGACGTGCGTTGGATGTCTTCTCGCGCGCGCCCCCGAGCTTCAGTGGTCGGTGATGGGCGTAGTCCCCGTCCTTGGCCCCGCCGTGCCGTGGCGGTCGCTCGGTGATCGTCACCGACAACCACTTGCGCCGTGCCTCGTGGTAGTGCGCATCCGGGTCATAGACGACAGACGCAACACCGTAGGTAGCGCCGTCGAACTGGCCCATCGCCGCGAGCAGCGTGTAGGCGTTCACGATGATGTCCCGTTGCGTCGAGATCAGCGTGACGCGCGAGTCGAGCAACGCTTGCTGCGCATCGAGGACATCGAGCAGCGTCCGCTGTCCAACGCGTTCCTCTTCACGCACACCGCTCAGCGCCGTCTGATTGGCGGCGACCTGCGCCTGACCCGAGACGAGCTGAGCGCGCGATGCGAGCAGAAGCGACCACGCCGTCACGACCTGCTCACGAACGCGCGTCCGCGCATCTTCGATCGCCTGCAGTCGCGAGACATGCGTGTGCTTAGCCTGCCGCAGGCGCGCGCGCGGCTCTCCGCCCTGATACAATGGGATGGTCACGCGGCCCGTCACGATGCCTTCCGTGCTCCGGTTGACGGCGGCGTTCGGATCGCGCGTCGACGTGTAACTCGCCTCGAGCTGCGCACTTGGCAGCAACTCGCCGAAGATCTCGTCAACGTTGAAGCGCGCAGCCTGCTCTAGATAGAGCGCCTGCACGACGGTTGGATTGTTCTGCAGCCCGGTCGCGATTGCGCCGCGGAGTGACCGCGGGAGCTTTGCCCGCGGCTCACGCGGTTGCCGCAGACGGCCCGGTGCACGCCCAACGACACGACGGTAAAGCGCGCGGCTGGCATTCAGGTTCGCGAGCGCGAGATCAATGGCTGACTGCGCGTTCGCGCGCTGCGCGCGGGCCTGAGCAACATCCGTCTGGGTCACCTCGCCAGCGCGAAACCGCTCAATCGTCGCGCTCAGCTCAGAGTTCAAAAATCTGAGGTTGGCGCGCCTGAGGCCGAGGATGGCATCATCGCGCACGACATTCACGTAGGCGGTAACCGCATCGACAAGCACCGTCTGCTCGACGTTGCGCAACGACTGCTGGCCCGCGCGCACGTTGGCCTCGGCCTCGTTCACGGCATTGCGCGTGCGTAAGCCCCGGAACAGAGGCTGCACCAACTCAATGTTGAACGAACGCGGGTTCGAACGCCCGTCTGTTCCGGCGGCCGGACTGGTATCGGCGTTACGGCTGCTCGCGGAAAGCTGGCTGGTGATCGTCGGCCGGTATCCGGAAAGCGCCTGGGCGACGCCTTCGTCCGTCGCGCGCAGGGTCGCACGTTCAGCCTCGATCTGAGGGTTGTTTGTGTAGGCGAGGCCGAGCGCCTGCTTCAGCGATTCAGCGCGCACCTCGCCCCCGCCGAACAAGAGAGGCGCGTTCGTCAGCGCGACGAAAATCGCCGCCGAGATCAAGTATCTGAACGTGCTGCCGGTCTGCACCAGGCCGCGCCCCTCTGCCGTTCCAGCGCGAACGGGCCGCCAATGAATGGCGGACCGACGTGCTCTGACCGCTTGCGCTAGCCCGATTCCGATCCGACCCGTCGTCGCGACCGACAATTGCCGCCATCAAACTGTGGATGACCGGCCGATCGTGCCGAACGCACGCGGGATCGAAACGACCTCAAGAGAGGGAAATGGCGCGCCCGACAGGATTCGAACCTGTGACCCCCAGAATCGGAATCTGGTACTCTATCCATCTGAGCTACGGGCGCTTGCCGAAGCTCGGTTCTAGCCGAGAAGCCCGGAGCAGGCAACGGATGTCCCAGCGCCGGTTCGTGGCGCAGCGCTCTCTGCCTCGACGACCCCGAACAGCACGCTGGCCTACCTAATGGATCAGAGTTCCACGCAACGCCATTGGCTTGACCCGCCAGACGTTGAGCGGACCATCGAACGTCATCGGCAGCGGTTCGAGGAACGGCACGTCGCCGCCGGCCTTCAGGTGCCCGACGAAGCTCGCCGCGTCGGTCTCATCGCCGTAGAGCTTGTTACAGATCACAACGTAATTGATCGACAGGCGGCGCAACTCAAACTCGGCGCGCGCGAGATCGCCGTGACTGATGCGATGCAGCGTAAGGATCGACTGGTCGATCCGATGATAGGGGGCTGCGAGCACACGATGATCGGTATGGGCTGCGATGTGCGGACCGAGGTCGATGCTGTTCGCGATACGTCCGGTCGGCAGTTCGCGCAGCTTCAAGTGATCGTCCCGGAGAAGGCATGACGTCGCCTTGCCTGGCGCCCCGGCGTTCGTGATTTGGTCATCGACCTTCAGGCCTTCGATCCCGAAGAGCGTGAGCAGTCCCATCGCGGCGAGCAATGTGGTCGATTGGCTGAGCCCGAGAAGTGCTGCGAGGCGAACGGTGCGCGCTGGCAATTCGCCGATGTCGGGCAGCCGCGCGATCCACACCGCCATGATCGCGATCGCAAGCCACGTCACGTAGGGGAAGAACTTGACGAAGATGCCGCCGTACAGGCCGGCAAGCGCGATGACCGCGACTCTGAAGAGCGAAACTGTCGTGCCTTCGCGCGCCCAAATCGCGCCCGCGAGGCCGAGTGCGACGACAAGCGTCAGGACATAGATGAGCGAACTCTCAGGATTCGTCAGTGCGAACGAGAAGACGCTCTGACCTTCCCGGACGTGATCGAGCCAGATCGCCTTGATGGCTGGATCGGTCTGGCCAAGCGGTCCTGCGAGGCAAGCGGGCGCCAACGCCGCGTAAGCACTGACGGCCAGCGCACCGCCGACGCTCAGGACTGCAACGCGTCTGACGAAGCTGTTGGCAATCGTCGGAGTAGCGGCTGCGTGGAGCGAGAGCGCGCCGATGGCTGAGAACACGACCAGGTTGAGGCCCAGCGCGTCGCAGGCCGGCGTGAACCATTGGCCGGGCGGGACAGTCGCGACGAGCCCGAGGGCAAGCGTTGCAGCAAGTGCAGTGATGATCTTGGCAAGCGGCGCAAGCCACGCGGTCGCAAATATCGCAAACGCGACCGCGAGGCCGAGGATCGCGACGACCAACGGCAGCGCTTCGTAGCCGACGGCGAGCCCGAACCCGAACAGCGCGCCGGCAGCCCAACTGCCCCCGCCGGATCGCAGTGCGCGGAACAGCAAGAGCGTGCCGCCGGACGCGCCCAGGATCTGTGCGTGATGGTGATCGAGGCGCCCTGGCATGAACTGGAACGTCGCAAACGTGCTGGTGGCTGCGAGCGCAAGACAAAGAATACCTGCGAGCGTGCCGGCTTCGCGTTCCGCTTCATTCGAGACCAGGCGCATCATCAGAACAAGAAACACGACGGGGAACACGATCCGCGTCAGCGTGTCGGCCATTCGTGGCGAGGTGACTGTCTCAAACGCGACGATCAGCAGCGCAATGGGCGCGTCGATGATGCGCGACCAGTGCGAGACGAGCGCGTCGGGCAACCCGATCTGGCTGACTGTCAGGTCGTACCAACCCTGGCCTTCCAGCAGATTACGGACCTGAAGCAGGCGGGCTGCGTCGTCGGTGTCACCGAGCGTCGACCAAGTCTGCGCCGGGTTGAAGTTGTTCGTGATGACGACAGCAAAGAGCGCTGCGGCGAACGCCCAAAGCCAGCGATTTTGAAGGAGCGGTGCCCAGGCCGAGCGCGGCTCGGCGGTCGTGTCCAACGTCATAGTCGTCATGGCCAAACCCCAACGCGTCGGCCGGAGCCCGACGAACCAAGGTTCGGTTTAGAGGAACGGCCTTAGAAAGCTGTAAAGGGTGTCGCCGCGCCTTCGGTTGACGATCGCTTAACGTCTGATCACCGCCTCTCGAGCCAACGTTTTCTGCCGGAAACGCTCTCGCCAATCGGGCACCGGGCCTCACCCGCTCCACCGCCGAGACAGGGCGTGGCCAACACTTCCCTAACCATTGCCAGCTAATTCTCAACGCAGTGCCAGACGTGCGCCCGCAAGCGGCGCCCCCCGTCTTCGTAAAGGTGTGCGTAATGAGTGTGTCGGACGTTTTCGTCATTGGTGCCGGCCCGGCCGGACTGACCGCCTCCTATCTGCTGACGAAGGAAGGCAAGTCGGTCACGGTCATCGAGCAAGACCCGGTTTACGTGGGCGGCATCAGCCGGACAGCGCACTACAAGGACTTCCTCTTCGACATCGGGGGCCACCGCTTCTTCTCGAAATCGAAGGAAGTCGTCGACCTCTGGTATGAGATCCTGCCGCAGGACTTTATCGAGCGGCCGCGTCTGTCGCGCATCTATTACAACGGCAAGTACTTCTCGTATCCGCTTAAGGCGTTCGAAGCCTTCAACAACCTCGGCCCCGTCGAGAGTGCGCTCTGTGTGCTTTCCTACATGTACAAGCGCGCGTTCCCGAACGAGAAGCCCGTGACGTTCCACGAGTGGGTTTCGAACCAGTTTGGCGAGCGGCTGTTCTCGATCTTCTTCAAGACCTACACGGAAAAGGTCTGGGGCATGTCGTGCGATGAAATCAGCGCCGACTGGGCGGCTCAGCGCATCAAAGGCCTCGACCTTTATTCGGCGATGTCGAACGCACTGCGCCAATCGATCATGCCGCCGAAGGCTGGCGCGATCGGCCCTGACGGCGAGGTCATCAAGACGCTGATCCAGTCGTTCCAGTACCCGCGCAAGGGCCCCGGAATGATGTGGGAGGCCGCCGCGCGCAAGACGAAGGAGCAGGGTGGCGAGGTCCTGATGGGCCACACGCTCTCGTCACTCGAATATGACGCCGACATGCGTATCTGGACGATCAAAGCCGTCGACCAGGGCGGTGCGGTCAAGACGTTCGAGGCGCGCGACGTCATCTCGTCGGCGCCGATCACGGAACTCGTTGCCTCGCTGGATGTCTCCGAGACCTGCACGGGTGCTGCCGGCAAACTCCGCTACCGCGACTTCCTGACCGTCGCGCTCGTCGTCGAGAAGCCGGACCTGTTCCCGGACAACTGGATCTACATCCACGAACCGAGCGTGAAGGTCGGCCGCATTCAGAACTTCCGTTCGTGGTCGCCTGAGATGGTCCCCAATCCGGAGCAGTCCTGCCTCGGCCTCGAATATTTCTGCTTCGAAGGTGACGGCCTCTGGACGTCGAGCGATGAAGACCTGATCACGCTCGCAAAGAAGGAGCTCGGTGAGATCGGTCTCGCGCAGCCGATCGACGTCAAGGACGGCTGCGTTGTGCGTCAGAAGAAGGCCTACCCGGTCTATGATGACGGTTACAAAGAGAACGTCGAGACGATCCGGTCCGAGCTTGCCGACCGCTATCCGACGCTGCATCTCGTCGGCCGCAACGGCATGCACAAGTACAACAACCAGGATCACGCGATGATGACGTCGATGCTGACGGTCAAGAACATCATCGCCGGTGAACTCAGCTACGACATCTGGAACGTCAACGAGGACGCCGAGTACCACGAGGACGGTAACTCGGGCGCGGAAGAAGCGCTGAAGAGCGTTCGCATGGTGCCTGAGCGGATCAAGAAGGCGAGTTGATCGGAGCGCCGGCGTTGCTCGCAATGCCGTCCCGCGATCCCCTTTGCTGAAATCCGATCGACGACGGAACGGCCATGCCAATTGACGCCACGCCCAGACAGCTGATTGCGACGGCGCGCGCATGGACCGTTGCGTTCGTCACGACGCCGGGGCGGCTGAAGGAATTCTGCCGTTACACCGGCGTCAGTGCCGCTTCGCTCGGCCTCGACATCGCAGTGTTTGCCGCGCTGCAGGCAGCGGCGATCATGAGCGCGCCGATGGCCGGCGCCTGGAGCTGTATGGCCGGGCTCCTGCTGCACTACTTCCTGTCGGTGCACGTCGTGTTCGATCCGCGGGCGACGGGCAAAAGCGATCGGCGCCTGCTGTCTGAGTATGCCGCGACCGGTGCCATGGGCTTTGCGATCACCGCATCCTCGATTTTCGTGATCGTCGAGTGGCTGAGCCTGCCGTCATGGTTCGGCAAGTTTGTCGGCATCGGGCTGACGTTCGTCACCGTCTATCTCGTCCGCGCCGGTGTCGTCTTCGCGCCCAAAGGCGGCCTGCTCGCCGCCGCTTCTCAGAGCCCTGCCGGCAAGACACATCCGTCGACCACCAATTAACCCTTCGCCGCTAGTCTCGGCACAACTCATCCGTTCCGGAGTTTGCAGATGTTCGTTGCGAATTATGGCCTGAAGCACATGGTCCAGAAGGCCGCGATGGTCGCGCGCCTTCCGCTCGGGTATGCGCAGGCCCATCCCTACACCGGCCTTCAGGATCGAGCGCATCGCGAGACACTCGATTTCATCCTCGAAGAGATGCCGGATGCGATCGCATTCGACACGCCGCGTGAACTTATGAAGCATGCGCTGTCGCTCACGACGCTTGACGGCCTTGTCTGCGAGTTCGGCGTCAACGAAGGTGGTACGGTCAGCTACATCGCAAAGCGCCTCGCCGAACGCCCGGTCCACGGGTTCGACAGCTTCGAAGGCCTGCCGGAAGACTGGTCAGGCAACAAAATGTCGGCGGGTTACTTCAACCGTGGCGGCAAGCTCCCGAAGGTGCCGGCCAACGTGACGCTGCATTCCGGCTGGTTCGAACATTCGCTGCCGCGCTTCGTCGGCGCTCATCCGGGCCCGGCCGCCTTCCTTCACATCGATTGCGATCTCTACTCTTCGACCGTCACGGTGTTCGAGACCTTCGCCGATCGGATCGAACCGGGCACGGTCCTCGTGTTTGACGAGTATTTCAACTACCCGAACTGGCAGGCACACGAGCACAAGGCCTTCCGCGAGTTCGCATCCGCGACCGGCCTCAACTACCGCTATGTGGCGTACTCGGTGCAGCAGGTCGCCGTCGTCATCGCCTGACGCGCACAGGTTTCGTGGCCGCCCCAACAACGAAAAGTTGCAGCCTCAATCGGAACGGTGCCGCGGCGGGCGAATTGGCCTGCCGCTGACCCCGGCTCGATGTCGCAGCGCCTGCTGGCATCCTCAGCGCGTAATGCTATGAGCCTGCCGAGCGCTTCGCCCACCTGAGCCGACCCGACCCGCCCCTGATGCCCTCCACCGTTTCAAGCCTGTTCCGCCTGGCCCGCGCCGGCCTGGTGATGGCCCAACATGGCGTGCGGTTCGTCCCGAAGGGCGTGAAGGTCCCGGCGGCCTTGAAGGTCGCGCGGGTGCTCACCTGGCCCATCGGCGCGCTGTCGGCGCCGTTCCGCCGACGGGGAGACCGCGCGACGCGTGTGGCACGCGCGCTCACCCAGCTAGGTCCGAGCTACATCAAGCTCGGCCAGTTCATGGCAACGCGCGCCGACGTCATCGGGCAGGACCTCGCCGCGGACCTCGCCGAGCTTCGAGATGCGCTGCCGCCCTTCAGTATGAAGGAAGCGCGCGCAGCCGTCGAAGAGAGCCTCGGCGGCAAGCTCGAAGATCACTTCGTTACGTTCAGCGAGCCGGTCGCAGCCGCCTCCATCGCGCAGGTCCACAAAGCAACCGTTCACGATGCGGACGGAGACGTGCAGACCGTCGCAGTTAAGATCCTGCGCCCCGGTGTGGAGCGTCGCTTCCGCAACGATCTGGCAAGTTACGATCTCGCAGCCGGCATCATCGAGCGGTTCCACAAACCGTCCCGCAGGCTTCGGCCGCGCGCCGTCGTCGACAACCTCCGCCAGACGACCGAACTCGAGATGGACCTTCGGCTGGAAGCAGCTGCGATCTCGGAGATGGCCGACAACATCAACGGAGACCGCGATAAGCCCGACGGCAACTTCCGCGTCCCAACCGTGGACTGGCGGCGGACAGCCAAGCGCGTTCTAACGCTTGAGTGGATCGACGGCATCAAGATGTCGGATGCGACGGCGCTGGCGGCTGCCGGTCACGATCTTGAGCAGCTCGGCCAGACGGTGCTCAGATCGTTCCTGCGCCATGCCATGCGCGACGGGTTCTTTCATGCCGACATGCATCAGGGAAACCTGTTCGTCGAACCGGATGGTGCGATCGTTGCCGTCGACTTCGGCATTGTCGGCCGTCTCAACCTCAACGAGCGCCGCTTCCTCGCGGAGATCCTGCACGGCCTGATCACGCGCGATTATCGCCGGGCGGCGCAGATCCACTTCGATGCTGGCTATGTGCCGTCGCATCACGATGTCGAAGTCTTCGCCCAGGCGATGCGTGCGATCGGAGAGCCGATCCATGGCCGAACCGCAAGCGAGATTTCGATGGCCGATCTGCTCGCGCAGCTGTTCGCCTACACGGAAGTCTTCGATATGGAGACGCGCACCGAGCTGATCCTGCTGCAAAAGAGCATGGTTGTTGCCGAAGGCGTCGCACGCGAACTCGATCCGAACCTCAACATGTGGACGGCTGCCGAGCCCATCGCGCGGGAATGGATTGCTGAGAACTACGGCGTCGCGGGGCAGATCAAGACGGTCGGTGCGAATGCCGAGGTTATCGGCCGTGTCCTCGCGGATGCGCCTCGGGTGCTTGAGCAGGCCGAGCGCGCGACGCTCGCTTTTGCCGATATGGCTCGAGACGGCGTGCGACTCGACGAGGCCACCATCGCGCGGATGGCTGGCGACCAAAGCCGGGGCGCGAAGTGGCAGTCGGCTGCGATCTGGGTTGCTGCCGGTGCGCTCATCGTGATCGCGATCACGCTTTTGACGAGCTGAACGATCGCTGGTTCACTGGCGCGGCCCAATGCGTCAGAGGCCCGATGGTCAAACACCTCCACTTTTCCCGCGAAGAGTTTGCCACCCGCCAGGCGGCGGCGTCGGCAGAGCTCACAGCGCGCGGGCTCGATGCCCTCCTGATTTTCCGACAGGAGAGCATGTTCTACCTGACGGGCTTCGACACGTTTGGGTATGTGTACTTTCAATGCATGATCCTGACGGCGGATGGGCGCACAGCGTTGCTGACGCGGGCCCCCGACAAGCGGCAGGCCGCCTTCACGTCGACGCTTGATCCGGATGCGATCCACGTCTGGGCCGATCACGCAGAAGCCGATCCTGTCAGCGACCTGAAGGCACTGCTCGCAGACCTTGGCCTGTTCGCCAAAACACTGGGTGTCGAATGGGACGCCTACGGCCTGACCGCGGCGGCCGGCCAGAAGCTGAGCGCTGGTCTGCACGGGTTCGCGAAGCTCGAGGACGCATCCGACATCGTCTCCCGCTTGCGGCTCGTCAAAAGCGACGCTGAAATCGCCTACGTCCGACGCGCCGCAGAGCTCGCCGACGACGCGCTTGAGGCCGCCAAACAACGGGCGGCACCTGGCGTCTCAGAAGCCGACATCCTCGCCGACATGCACGCAGCCGTCTTCCGCGGCGGTGGCGACGATCCGGCGAACGAGTTCATTATAGGGTCTGGTCCCGGCGCGATGATGTGTCGGTACTATTCCGGGCGACGGACGCTGTCCGCCCAGGACCAGCTGACGCTCGAGTTTGCCGGCACCTATCGACATTATCACAGTTGCCTCATGCGCACGTTTGCAGTCGGCGAAGCACCGGCTCGCCAACGGGAATTGCATTCCGCTGCAACCGACGCGCTGCTCGCCTGCGAAGCGGCACTCAAACCCGGGCGGACCGCCGGGGATGTCTTTTCCGCACATGCGAGCACACTGGACGCAAAGGACCTCAGCCGGTTCCGCCTCAACGCATGCGGGTATTCGGTCGGCACAACGTTCGCGCCCAATTGGATGGACTGGCCAATGCTCTACGAAGCCAACCCAGTCGTTCTGGCACCGGGCATGGTATTCTTCCTCCATATGATCCTGTTCGACGATGATGCAGGGCTCGCAGCAACGCTGGGCCGGACCAGTCTCGTGACCGAGACCGGCGCCGACGTCCTCTCGCGCGCCGGGACCGACCTGCACATTGCAAAACCAGCGTGAGCCCACAGCGATGACCGACACACGCCGCGAAATCGAAACCTGGATCGAACGCTTTGATCGGGCACTCGCCGTTGGTGACGGCGCCGGAGCAGCCGAGCTCTTTCGGGAGGAGTGCTTCTGGCGCGACATGGTCGCGTTTACCTGGAACATCGTGACCGCCGATGGCCGTGCTGAGATCGCCGCGCTGGTGGGCGACACGGCGGCGCGGACGGCACCGCGTAACTGGGCGATCGCAGGCGAGGCGACCCTCAATCCCGAAGGCTGGACGGAGGCGTGGCTCTCCTTTGCGACGGCGCAGGGAACCGGACGCGCGCATGTCCGCCTCGTTGAAGGACGTGCTTGGACACTCCTGACAACGCTCACCGAACTCGGCGACCACCCGCGCGGCATCGGGCGAAACCGGCCGCGTGGCCAAACGCACGGCGCCCAGAAAGGACGCATCACCACCGCCGCCGCAACCGAGGCAACGCGCGCGTCACTTGGGCTGGAACATCAGCCGGACTGCGTGATCATCGGCGGCGGTCAGGGCGGTATGGCGCTCGCCGCCCGGCTCAATCATCTCGGCGTGTCGAACCTGATCCTCGAGAAGAACGCTAGGCCCGGCGACAGTTGGCGCAACCGATATCCAACGCTCTGCCTGCATGACCCGGTCTGGTACGACCATCTGCCTTACCTTCCGTTTCCAGCAAACTGGCCCGTGTTTTCGCCCAAGGACAAGATCGGCGACTGGCTTGAAATGTACACCAAGGTCATGGAGCTGAACTACTGGACGCGGTCGACGGTCGAACATGCGGCGTATGACGCGCAAGCCAAAACGTGGACCGTC
>JBCBXS010000360.1:0-2811 GCA_039816475.1 Pseudomonadota bacterium
ATGCCGAGCGCCTTGTTGACCGGCTGATCGGCGAGGCGGACCTTGATCCGCTGCGAGATTGCGAGCGTGCCTTCCGAGCCGCATAGCAAGGTCGCGAGATTAATTGCGTCAGCGGGATTATCCGGTGCGAGGGCGTCGATCAGGTATCCGCCGACGCGGCGAGAGACCTCGGGAAACGCCGACAGGATCTTCGCGCGTTGTTCAGCGCCAAGCTTGGCGAGATCGCGGAACAGCTCCAGAGCCTCGGCCGGGACGTCAGCGGGGTCTGCGTTCGACGGCAGTGCTGCGAAGCGTGCCGCTGTGCCACTCGCGAGAACCGCATCAATCGCCTCGACGTTATCGCGCATGATGCCGTAGCGGATCGAACGCGTGCCGCATGAGTTGTTGCCGGTCATCCCCCCGATCGTTGCGCGCGACGACGTCGAGACATCGACTGGAAACCAGAGACCGGAGGCTTTGATCTGGCGGTTCAGGTCGTCCATCGCGATGCCGGGCTCGACCCACGCGGTGCGCGCCTCGAAGTCGGTCTCGATGATGCCGTTGAGATGCTTCGTGAAGTCGATGACGAGCGACCGGCCGACGGTCTGGCCCGATTGCGATGTGCCGCCGCCGCGGGCGAGCACGCTGATGCCTTCATCGCGCGCAAGCGAGATGGCGGCTTGCACATCATCGGCTGACTTCGGGATGACCACGCCGACGGGTTCAATCTGATAGATCGAGGCGTCCGTCGCATAACGCCCGCGCGAGAACCGATCGAAGTGCACCTCGCCTGCGATCTCGCGTGACAGCCGTTCGGCGAGGCGATGCTGGATCGGCACGTGCAGATTCATGGCGATGGCTCACTTCTCATTCGCGGATCGTTTTGCGGGTGCGCTGGAGGCCCCGCCCGCACGCGCGCATGGTGATTGGCGGGTGGGAGCTGGCGCAGGGCCGAACTCAGAAATTGTATACAATCATCGATTTTCGGCTTGCGCAAGGATTGTATACAATCCAAAGATGGGCGCGAGGACACAAGGGGTTGCGCGCTGCCGCGGGGTGAATGAGTCCCGATCAGCTCTCAAACGCGCGAGACATCTGGCGCAGCCAAAGCCCGTAACACCAGGAGAGGACGCAAACGGATGCCGAGCCCAAAGAGCAACGAGAGCCGCCGTGCCGGTCGCCACTTTCTCCAGATCCCTGGCCCGTCGCCCGTGCCGGATCGGATCCTCAACGCGATGGCGATGCCGGTCATCGACCACCGGGGGCCCGAGTTTCAAAAGCTTGGCGAACGCGCGCTTGCCGGGATCAAGACGATCTTCAAGACCGAGCACCCGGTGATTATCTACCCGGCCTCCGGCACCGGCGCGTGGGAGGCGGCGCTCGTCAACACGCTCTCGCCGGGTGACCAGATCCTGATGGTGGAGACCGGCCACTTCGCGTCGCTCTGGTCGTCGCTGGCTCGGAAGCTCGGCCTCGAACCTGAGATCATTGAGACGAACTGGCGGACCGGGGCCGAAGCACATCTCATCGAAGAGCGCCTCGCAAAGGACGGCGCGCACGCCATCAAGGCCGTCTGCGTCGTCCACAACGAGACCTCCACCGGGGCGACGTCGCGGATCGACGAAGTGCGCAAGGCGATTGACGCGTCGGGTCATCCGGCTCTGCTGATGGTGGATACGATTTCAGGCCTCGCGTCCGCTGACTTCGAGCACGATGCCTGGGGCGTCGATGTCACCGTCTCAGGATCGCAAAAGGGGTTGATGCTGCCGCCGGGCCTGTCGTTCAACGCGCTGTCGCCGAAAGCAATCGAGGCATCGAAAACGGCGACGCTGCCGAAGTCCTATTGGGCGTGGGATGAGATGCTCGCGAACAACGCGAAGGGCTTCTTCCCGTACACGCCCGGTACCAACCTTCTTTACGGTCTCGTCGAGGCGATCGACATGCTGCATGAGGAAGGTCTCGAGGCCGTCTTCCGGCGCCACCATCGCCATGCCGAGGCGACGCGGCGGGCCGTTGCCCACTGGGGCCTCGAAAACCTGATCGAGAACCCGCGGTACTATTCGCCGGTTCTGACCGCTGTCGTGATGCCCGACGGACATGACGCCGACGCCTATCGCAAAGTTGTGCTCGAGGCGTTCGACATGTCGCTCGGGACCGGACTCTCGAAGGTGGCCGGGCGCGTTTTCCGAATCGGTCACCTCGGCGACCTCAACGATTTGACCCTTCTCGGCACGCTCGCCGGCTGCGAAATGGGTCTCGAGCTCGCAAAAGTTCCGCATCAACCGGGCGGCGTTCAGGCGGCCATGGCGTACCTCGCCGATACCGTCTGAGCAGAGCGCGCAGCTCGGATCATCAGACGGCCTGAGATCGCCGCCAATCGCGACCGCGCCGGGATAATCCCTGCGTGAGGCGCATACGTCGCGCCCTATTTCGCACGTGCGAGATAAGCCCTGCTGGACGCAGACGGCCGCCAGATCCGGGCGGCATCGCGCAATAGCGGCATTCAGAGAATAACTTCAACGGGTTGGGTGGCGATACATCGCTCGCCTCATCGCGTCCCATTTTGCAGTGCAGCGGAACGTCCGACGACTTTGGACGTTCCGAGGCCAGCGCGGCCATTGGGTTCCGCGCGATCCGGGAGACCCGCATGGTGCGATGCCGGCCCATTCCGTATTTCCGAGGCGCCATTGCTCTGCCGACTGTCGCGGCGGCGGTGATCACCGTCGGCTGCGCTGCGGCCGCGGTTTCTATGGCCCCAACCGCATTCGCCGCCTCGCTCAGCGCTGAGGCGACATCCGAACCGGCCGCCGCCGGAGCTGCGGTGACCGACGG
>JBCBXS010000361.1:0-2810 GCA_039816475.1 Pseudomonadota bacterium
CGCCTCGGTTGCCGGATACCGCGGTCTTCCGCGATCGGCAGCCTATGCGCCGACGAAGGCCGCCCTCATCAGTCTCGCGGAGTGTCTGCAACCCGATCTCGCACGACACGACGTGGCCGTCTCAATCGTCAATCCGGGCTTCGTCAAAACGCCGATGACCGAGAACAATGACTTCCCCATGCCTTTCCTGATGGAAGTTGACGAGGCGGCCGACGCGATCGTCCGCGGGTTGGAGCGGGGCAAGTACGAGATCGCGTTTCCGTGGCAGATGGTCGGGATCCTGAAGACCATGCGGGCGCTACCGAACCGGCTGTTCCTCTGGCTCATGCGCAGGAACGTTGCCAAACCGCCGGAGAAATCAGCCAGTTAACACGTGAATGCGCTGGAAACGCTGTGTGCACGTGGCGTTGGTTCCGGCTGCTCTGCGGATTGCGCGTTGACATGAAAAGTGTCAAAAATATCTGACACACTCGCGTCAATCGCGGCGTCGTCGCCGTGGGGCGCGCGCTGAGAGCGGTCGGTCGATGACACACACGTTTCCCTTCGCCGCCATTGCCGGCCAGGACGAGATGCGCCGCGCCATCCTGTTGGCCGCCGTTGATCCAAGCCTCGGCGGCGTCATGGTGTTTGGGGATCGCGGGACCGGCAAATCGACGGCCGTGCGTGCGATCGCCGATGTCCTGCCTGAAATCGCCGTTGTCGACGGCTGCGCTTACAATTGTGCGCCGGGCGCCGTATCGCTCAACTGCGCGCAATGCGCGTCCAAGCCGGCAGACGAACTGGCAACCCAGATGAGACCGGTCCCGGTGGTCGATCTCCCGCTCGGGGCCACCGAGGATCGCGTTGTCGGCGCGCTTGATATCGAGCGGGCACTTTCGCGCGGAGAGAAGGCGTTCGAGCCCGGCCTGCTCGCAAGCGCGCATCGCGGCTTCCTCTACATTGATGAGATCAACCTGCTTGAAGATCACCTCATTGATCTTCTGCTGGATGTCGCGGTCTCGAAGACGAACATCGTCGAGCGGGAAGGCATCAGCGTCCGCCACCCCGCAGCGTTCGTACTCGTCGGCAGCGGCAACCCGGAAGAGGGCGAGCTGCGCCCGCAATTGCTTGATCGGTTTGCGCTATCGGTTGAAGTCACGACGCCGCGGGATGTCGACACCCGCGTTACCATCATCAAACGCCGCACGTCCTTCGAGCACGATCCCGCAGCGTTCGTTGCGACGTTCAGCAAAGAGACAGCGCGCTTGCGCGATCAGGTCGCGGCGGCACGTGCGCGCCTTGGCGACATCACCGTCAGCGATGCCGTCCTCGCAAGCGCCGCTGAGCTTTGCCTCGCACTCGGCACGGACGGGCTTCGCGGTGAGCTGACGCTAATCAAAGCGGCAAAAGCGCTTGCGGCGCTCGACGATCAACCGGCTGTCGAGATCGCCCACTTAAGGGCCATCGCGCCGTCCGCTCTACGGCACCGCCTGCGCCGCGACCCGCTCGACGAAGCCGGGTCTTCCGCGCGCGTGGCGCGGGCCATCGACGACATTTTCGGTCCGCAATGACCGGCACGGCACCGCCGTCTCCGGGCGCGGCTCAGTGGTCCCGCGCCTTGCTTGCTGCGCGCCTGATGGCGGCCGATCCCGTGGGTGTTGGCGGGCTTTACCTTCGTGCCCGGCCGGGCCCCGTTCGCGACAGGTTTCTGGACGTCCTGGGACGCGCGCTCGGAAGCGCCGACGACTGCCACGGTTCGGACGCCTTCGTCTCAATCCCTGCGCATACGACTTCGGATCGATTGTCGGGCGGGATCGATCTCGCCGCGACACTCGATCAGGGCCGTTTGGTGAACGATGCCGGACTGCTGACGCGTGCACACGGGCACGCGGTGCTGCTAAGCGGCGTCGAGCGGTTCAACCGTGAGACGTGCGCGCTCATTGAGGCTGCGATGGACGGGCCGCAGCCGGAGCGGTTCGCGGTTGTGGCGATTGACGAAAGCGGCGACGGCGAAGATGCGACGTTGGCCGCTGAAGCGTTGCGTGACCGGCTCGCGTTTGCGATCGACCTGACGGATGTCTCGATCCGCGATGCCGGCTTGGTCGGGCCCGACGCTGTGGCAAGCGAAGGTGATCTCGTGCCGACGGCTTCGCGCAAAGGCGGCCCTCGTCCCGATCCCAGTGAAGATGTCATTGCGCGCATTGTGTCCGTCGCCGATGCCTTCGCGATCCCCAGCCTGCGTGCGCCGCTCTTCTGCCTACGCGTCGCGGAACTGCACGCAGCAGTCGAGGGCCGCGCGCTCTTAAATCATGCTGACATTGAAGCGGCCGTCGTGCTCGTTCTCGCGCCGCGCGCCCGGCAATTGCCGGCCGACGATGAAACCGAAGACGCGTCGGAACCGCCGCCCCCGCGCGACGAGACGTCGACCACCGACAATAACCCGCCGCCGGACCAGTCAAACGCCGAGCCGCTTGCACCGCTTGAACAACTGATTGCAGCAACGCGCGCAGCGCTGCCCGCGCAATTGCTTGCAAGCCTCGCGCAGGGTCTTTCGGCGACGTCCGGAACGGCGGGCGGTCGCGCGGGCGGCAAGTCGAAACCGGCGCGTCACGGGCGGGCGTACGGAGCCCGTAAATCCGTGCCGCGCCGCGGCGACCGGCTTCATCTCATCGAGACACTGCGCGCAGCGGTGCCCTGGCAGACGATCCGCCGGAGAGAAGCAGGCGGCCGGGGAGCGCGGGCCAACGGCCATCAGGACCATCGTCGCCTGCACGTCCGCCGCGATGACCTCAGGATCTACCGCCGGAAGGATCTGTCGGAAACGCTTGCGG
>JBCBXS010000362.1:0-2786 GCA_039816475.1 Pseudomonadota bacterium
GCGCACGGTTTCGACGTAGCCCTGCCGTGCGAGCAGGTTCACGAGCTTGAGGCCCACCTGCTTGGTCGTGCCGATCTCTTCGGCGAGCGCGGCTGCCTTCAAGAGGGTGTTCGGCGCCTTCGCGCAGAGAACCAGCACTTTGATGGCGTCGGACGTCTGTTTGGTGAGGCGCATGGAAAGCCCGCCTGAAGTGGGTTTTGAATGTCTAGAAAGCCGCGGACTCGTCGAAATAGCAAGCCTCAAGATCGCCCTGTCGCGAGGCTCAGGCGGAAGCAGACCGCCTGAGTTTCGCCAGGCTGCAGGATTACGACACCGGTCTCAGCGAGGCGATCCGCCGACGCATTGTGCCCATTCACGCGGTGGGAAACAGGCTCGAAGCAGAAGAAGTCCTCGCCTTCAGGGGTAAAGATCTGAGCCCAGCGAAGTGACGGCTGCGACGAAAGATGGACGGCGTACTCGCGATCAGACCAGGAGATCAGTGCTTCGCCCGACCACTCGCTCAACTGATTGTCGAGGCCGATCGGCAGCGGGTTGCCCGAACGAAGCGCTGCGACGGCTGGATGATCCGGCGCTTCGTCGGCCGGCAGTTTGCGGTCGTCCGTTGCGATGAGCGCTGCGACATCGGTTTTGATGTGCGCCTGCTCTGGGCGGGGAAAGTAGGGATGGATGCCGACGCCGGACGGAAACGGCCGGGCATCGGCGTTGGTGACCGACAGGATGATCTCGAGCGCGGCGCCATCGAGGCGATACTCAGCCTGGCACGACATCGCCCAAGGCCAGTCTGCGGTCGGCGCATGGTCGAGCGCTAACGTCGCGCGCGCGGCATCGACGGTCACAACGCGAAACTGCGAAAGCCAGACGACGCCGTGGATCGCATGCGGTTCGGGCGCGAAATTCGGTGTGAGCGAGATGTCGTCGCCGGCGACGGCGAACCGCCCATCGGCGATCCGATTGCAATAGGGCGCCATCAGGAAACACGCGAGGTCGCCCGGTCCGCGGGCCG
Source organism: Pseudomonadota bacterium (assembly GCA_039816475.1). GTDB lineage: Bacteria > Pseudomonadota > Alphaproteobacteria > Rhizobiales > Hyphomicrobiaceae > JBCBWG01. The sequence continues at coordinate 1,004 of JBCBXS010000362.1, forward strand.
CGTCGATGTCTGTAGGCCGCAGAAGATCGAACGAGCCGCCGCCGGTGCCCATCCCAGAGAGCGAGAGAAGTCCGCCGCCCAGATCAGGCGTGATGACGGCCGTCAGCCGCTCGTTCTGCAATTTGAGTGTGTGTCTCACGTCGCCCCGGGCTCCGCGCGGCGCACAACGCAGACGCCAGCCACATCGAGTGTCGCCCCACCGAGCAGGATCGTGTCTCCGTCACCAATGAGGTCCGAGGCATCGTGCGGCTTCGGTCCGTAGTTGACGATGGTCCTGAGTGCACCGTGATCGCGAATGCGAAGATCGTCGCCGGTCTCAAGCACGCGCAATCCAGCCTCGTCGAGCTCGCGCGTGAGAATGTCGAACAGCGCCGTCTCGTCCGGCCAGCCCGCGAGATATGAGACGCGTCCCGACGCGAGCCAGACCGGACGGCCGTCTTCGAGTGTCTCCTTGACTGTGACGCCGGGGCCGGGTGCGATGTCTTCGAACCAATGATGCACCGTGCCCTTGCGCTGGAGCGGATGGCGGGCGCCGGGCCGCAGGCTTTCCGCGCGCAACACGCGGACATCGATGAGACTGCGCAGTGGACCCGGAGGAAGCGCATCCGGAATGCGGTGCGCTTCCGTGCGAGATCCGCAACGCGGCGCGAACAGAACGCGTGCGCCGGACCGCCCGACCGCGTCAGCGAAGGCCTCGGTGGCAATGACCAGTTGCGGAACGACGACCAGCCGATAGCGGGAGAAATCCGCGTCCGGCCCGACAACATCGATCGACTGGCCGAGCCGTCGGAGCGCGCGATACACTTCGAGAGCAGCAATCAGACCTGAGGCGTCGGCCGCCTGCGGCTGCGTCTCAAGCGACCAGGCCGACGGGTAATCGAAGACAAGCGCGATGGGAGATGTCGGCGGCTCGGGCGAGAGAGACGGCGCGAGCGTCTTGAGGTCATCGGCGGTCTCGCGGACTTCAGAGGCGGCGACATCATCCGAGCCATCGGAGCGGAGTAAGCCGGTGTGGAACTGCTCCTGCGCAAACGGCGCCTGCCGCCATCGAAAGAAGCTGACGAGTTCCGCGCCGTGGGCGACCGCCTCTAGCGCCCAGAGCCGGACCATGCCGGGATGCGGTGATGGGTTCCAAGCCGCCCAGTTCACAGGCCCCGGCTGCTGCTCCATCACCCACATGCGGCCGCGCCCAACGCCACGATAAAGATCGTGATGGAAGGCCTGAAAGTCAGGATCGCCCGCGCGCAGATACCAGGACTTCCACGCGGCATCGCGGCCAAGCCGTTCCAGAAATCCGAGCGGGTATGAGTCCCACGACGCGACGTCGAGATCGCGCGCAACATCGAAATGGTCGAAGCCTGTCTCCGCGCCCATGAAGTTGTGCGTGACGGTGCGGCCCGGCGCATGTCGTTTGACGATCGCAACCATCTGCCGGTGGAAGGTTGCGACGGCGTCCGACGAGAACCGCCGGAAGTCGAGCAATTGGGCTGGGTTGGGTTCGGTCACCGTCAGGTTCGGTAGCGTCACTTCATCGAAGCTTCGCAGCTCCATCGACCAGAACACGGTGCCCCACGCGGCGTTCAGGCGATCGATCGTCTCGTATTTGCGCCGGAGCCAATCGGCGAAGGCTGCCCGCGCGCTTTCGGAATAGCTGAGCGTGGTGTCGTGACACCCGTATTCATTGTCGATCTGCCAGGCGGTGACGGCGGCTCGATCGACCACCTGATGATCGACAAGTCGTCCGGCCATGTCGGCTACGCCATCATGAAGTTCGGCGGCTTCC
>JBCBXS010000363.1:0-2774 GCA_039816475.1 Pseudomonadota bacterium
GTTGAAGCGCGCGAAATCAAACGGCTCGATCAGGCTGGCCATGTCGGACACTGCGAGGTCGTTCGCGATTGTCGCGCGCGCGTCGAGGATGGCGGCCTTGAGTTCGTCGCTCGCATCGGCCGGAATGCGCTCCTGCATCCCGAAGCCATAGAGGTCGTCGCGCATGCCCACCCGGCCGAGCGTTTCGACCATCCGGCGCTTGAGTTCCGATTGGTCTGAAGCGTCCGCCGCGCGGTAGTCAAACCAGTCGCCCTCGTCTGTGACGATCGGGTTGCCGCTCAACTCGGATTCGCGGGTCCTCTTGTTGCGGGCTTCGATGGTCGGCGGTTGGCGCTGCAGCGAGATCGCGACGTTCTCGGCGATGGAGCCGGAAAACATGATCGCGTCAGACGGGACGAAGCTCATCAGCCGCGCGGCTTCCGCATCCGACATCTCGCCGACAGAGCGCTTGCCGATGAAGACGCGGCCCGTGTGGTTCGACGTTTGCCGGCCGAGAATGCGGATCAGATGATCGCGGCCGGAGGAGCTGCTTCCAACAAACGCAATATGCGAAGGGCGTTTCAGCTCAAGCGTCGCCGAGGCGAGCAGCGGCGTGCCGCGCTGATCGGTGACGGTGACGTTGCGGACGTCGATTGGTGCGTTGGCCGGGATCGGCTTGATCTCGTCAGGTGCCGGATCGTCGGGCAGCAACGTCTCGCCTGCGAACTGGGTGATTACCTGCTCGTACTTGATCTGAACGTCGGCGCGGCGCTGATCCCAGTCGATCAGCTCTTTGACCGGCGGCGGCAGGTCCCGGTAGGCGGCGATGACGGCGACGAGCTGGCCGATGTCCAGCGTGCCGCGCAGCGCGAAATAACCGCCGATCGCGTAGAAGAAGAACGGCGTAATCTGCGCGAGCAGGTTGTTCAGATATTTGACCGCGAATTTCCGCTTGTAGAGCGCTGCGCGGATGTCGAAGAGTCCGCCGAGCCGATTGCCGATTTCGGCCTCCGAGCGCGTCTTGAGCCCGTGCACGTGGATCATCGGCGCGGTGTCGATCATCTCGCCGATACGGCCTGCGAGTTTTCGCGATGCCAGCTGACGCAATCGGCCGAGCCGGAGCTGCTCTCGCCGGAGGTACGGGATGAGGAAGGCCTGAACGAGAACGATCGCAAGCGCGACGGCGCCAAGCCAAACGCTCTGGACGAGGATGAAGATCAGCGCCGTCATAGCCTGCAGGCCGAGGAACGCAGGCTGGATGAACGCGTCGCCGATGAAGCCACCGACGGGTTCAACCTCGTCCTTGATCATTGACGCGGCTTCAGCAGGCTTCACCGCGCGGATGCGCTCCGGCCGGAACCGCATCATGCGCGCAAACAGCTCGAACCGAAGCCGCCGCAGCATCCGCTCCGACAGGATGCCCTTCTCGATGTTGATGACGTATTTAAACGCGCCGTTGCAGATTACGAAGAATAGGAACAGGAAGCTCAGCGCCAGCAGGTAGCCGAGCTGGTCGAAGGCGAACCCGTCCGAGATGGTCAGCGATCCGCCGAGCGCTTCGGGCAACGGGAGCGAGAACGAGAAGAGTGTTGCCTCGGTCGCGCCGGCTTCGAACGCACGACCCTGCAGAGCGTCGTTGACGATCCGCTTCGGGATGTCGAGCGACATCCAGTAGAACGGCAACGATGCGAGGATCATCAGCAGAACACGGGTTTGCTCCGGTTTGCTGTGGTGCCAGATGTATCGGAACAGGTTGGGTTCCAACGGGTGCGATCCTGCGCAAGGGCTCGGGCGAGAGGCGGATGGGTTGCCCGCGGTGCGCCGGAACCTAGCATGTTTTACGCGCCTTTGCCGTCAAGTGTGGGTTACGTGCGCCTAAGTCGGGAGTTCGGATGCGGGTTGCCTTCTATGCGCCGATGAAACCTCCGGACCATGCGGTGCCCTCGGGCGACAGAACGGTCGCGCGGCTCTTGATCAAGGCTCTGGAAGGCGCTGGCTCGGATGTGCAACTGGCAAGCCGTTGGCGGAGCTATCGCCGGTTGCCGGACGCGTGGGACGGGGCGTCGGCGGAGGCCGCGCGTTTGATCTCACGTTGGAATGGAGACGGCCTGGCCTGGCGACCGGATGTCTGGTTCACCTATCATCTTTACTACAAGGCACCGGATTTGATCGGCCCGGCTGTCGCCCGAGCGCTTGGCATTCCATATGTCGTGGCGGAAGCGTCCTATGCGGCCAAACGGAATGACGGTCCTTGGCGCGAGAACCAGGTGGAGGTTCGCGCCGCGCTGTCGGATGCCGCCGCCGTGCTGACTCTCAACCAACGCGATGTCGAGGGTATCGCGCAGGTTGTCGGGCCGGACACGCAGCTTGTTGATTTGCCGCCGTTCCTCGATCTCAGCGAGATCGATGCCGCGTTGGGCGGTTTGTTACCGATGACAACCCGCGAAGGGCCCGCGCACGATCCGGTGCGGTTGGTGACGGCTGCGATGATGCGGAGCGGCGCGAAGCTCGAGAGCTACGAACGGCTGGCCCGCTCGCTTGATGCGCTCACGGACGTGGCTTGGACACTCGACATCATCGGCGACGGTGACGCGCGCCCGGCCGTCGAGAAGGCCTTCGCGCGCTTCGGGGATCGTGTGACGATGCGTGGGCAGCTCGAGCGTGAGGCGTTGATCCGCGCGTTCGCCGACGCGGATGTGTTTGTGTGGCCCGGCATCGGGGAGGCTTTCGGAATGGTCTATCTTGAAGCCCAGGCGGCCGGCTTGCCGGTCGCGGCCATCGACGTCGACGGCGTC
>JBCBXS010000364.1:0-2767 GCA_039816475.1 Pseudomonadota bacterium
AAAGATTGTCGGGCCCGGCAATGCCTATGTGGCGACCGCCAAACGGCAAGTGTTCGGCACCGTCGGGATCGACAGCGTCGCCGGCCCGTCCGAAGTACTCGTGATTGCAGACGCCGACAACGATCCGGACTGGATCGCCGCTGACCTGATTGCGCAGGCCGAACACGACACGGCCGCGCAGTCGATCCTGCTGACCGATGACGCGGCGTTCGCAGACCAGGTGGCCGATGCGGTCAGCGCGCAACTGGCGCGACTGCCGCGTGGCAACATCGCAGGCGAAAGCTGGGCGAACTTCGGTGGCGTCATCCTGGTGTCCGATCTTGATCAGGCGCCGGCGATCGCAGATCGCATCGCAGCTGAACATCTCGAAATCGCAACGCGGAACGCCGACGGGCTGGCTGCCAGGATCAGAAATGCCGGCGCGATCTTTCTTGGCGCCCGGACGCCTGAAGTCATCGGCGACTATGTCTCCGGCTCGAACCACGTGTTGCCAACGGCGCGGAGTGCGCGGTTTTCATCCGGCCTCGGCACGCTCGACTTTATGAAACGAACCTCCATCCTGAGCCTGTCGGAAGAGGCGCTTGCAGCGCTCGGCCCTCCGGCGATGACCATCGCGCGCGCCGAGGGCCTCGAAGGACACCGGCGGTCCGTCGCAGTCCGACTGGGCGATGCGGAAGATGCGCTTGGCGAGGTGCCTGCGGAGCCGCGTCATGGATGAGGGCTGTCCCGATCGCGGCGCAACGACCAAGCGGCTGGTCGCCATCGCGCTGGATGAGCGCTCCATTCGCCGCGGCAACCCCAACGTCGACAGAGAACGCGAAGTCGCGATCTACGACATTCTCGACGGCAACGAATTCGACCTCGTCGGTCGCGGCGACGGCCCCTACAAGCTGACGCTCTCGCTGGTGGAAGACCGTCTCGCGTTCCACGTCACGGACGAAGCCGACGAGGCGGTCGCGACGCACGTGCTCGCGTTGTCGCCGTTCCGCAAGGTGATCAAAGACTATTTCGTCATTTGCGAGAGTTATTATCAGGCGATCCGGACGGCGCCTCCATCGCGCATTCAGGCGATTGATATGGGCCGCCGCGGTCTTCACGACGAAGGCAGCCGCATTCTCGTCGAGCGGTTGAACGGCAAGGTCGAGGTGGATCACGACACCGCGCGGCGACTCTTCACTCTGATCTGCGCGCTGCACTGGAAGGGCTGATGCCGGCGATCACGTCAGCGGAAGGAGCGGCGCAAGACCGCTCGGGCTGACCTCGGGAGGGCATGCAATTGGACACGGGCTTCGAGATGCCCGGCGCCGTTCTGTTTGCCTGCACGATGAATGCCGTGCGGTCGCCGATGGCGGCTGCCATGTTCGCACATCTGGTGGGGCCACGCGCGTATGTCGCCTCGGCCGGGGTGCGGGCCGGAGAGACCGATGGGTTCGTCGTCGCCGTGATGGACGAGATCGGCATTGATGTCTCGCGGCATCAGCCGCACACGATCGCGGATCTGCAGGACACAACCTTCGATCTCATCGTTTCGCTTTCGCCCGAAGCCCATCACCAGGCGCTGGAACTCACCCGGACCATGGCGGTCGATGTCGAGTATTGGCCGACGCTCGACGCGTCCCTAATGCTCGGGCAGGGCAATCGCGAACAGGTGCTCGATCACTACCGCAAGGTGCGCGACCAGCTGTTCAACAAGATTAAGACCCGCTTCCGGCTTGAAGGCGGCCCGACAATCTGACCGTCGCGATCTGATCAGCGGCCAGGCAATCGCCTCGATCGATTGCCTGCGCGCTGAGCGAACGGCGCGCGCGCGACGCTCTACAACACGCGACTGGCCGCAACCTTAGGCGAAAAAAATCGAGACGGACGTTTGCAAGGGCGCCGCGCGGATGTTTCCCTGCCGGATCGGGTTCTTCGATCGGGATCAGACGTATGGCAGACCAGACCGCTGTAACACCGCCGGCCGGCGCGCCACCCAGAAGCGCCGATGCGGCAGCCATCAGCGCGGATGTCGACAGCGGCGCACGTAACCCGACCGGCGCGATTGCGCGCTACATCATTCCCGTCGGGTGTTTCGTCTGGGCCTGCTTCCAGATCTTCTATTCGTCGAACCTGCCGTTCACGCTCGTTGAGACGACCGGGGTCAACTTGATCCTGAACAACTCGGAAATCCGGCTGTTCCACCTGTCGTTCGCGCTGTTTCTCGCGGCGATGGCATTTCCGCTGCTGAAGTCGAGCCCGCGGACCTCGATCCCGATCTACGACTGGGTGCTCGCCTTCGCGGGCGTGGCGGCCTGCCTCTATCTGTTCGTGTTCAAGACCGACATCGCAATCCGCGCAGGCCTTCCCACAACGGGCGATCTGGTTGCCTCAAGCGTCGGCATGATCGTAATCGCGATCGCGTGCTATCGCGCGCTCGGCCTGCCGCTTGTGATCGTCGCCTCGGTGTTCGCCGCATACGTTTTCTTCGGCGACTCAAGCCTGCTGCCTGAGGTGATCCGCTGGAAGGGCGCGAGCTTCGGTAAGGCCATGTGGCATTACTGGATGCAGACCGAGGGCGTGTTTGGCGTCGCTCTCGGTGTGTCCGCGCAGATGATTTTTCTGTTCGTGCTGTTCGGCGCGATCCTCGAGAAGGCGGGCGCTGGCAACTACTTCATCAAGCTCGCGTTCGCAGCGCTCGGGCACCTACGACGTTGGCGATCGACGAGCCTGAGTAGAGACCACTCAAGGCCGACGCGCAGACGGCGGCTTTCGCAGGCCCACCTCGTAG
>JBCBXS010000365.1:0-2757 GCA_039816475.1 Pseudomonadota bacterium
AGACCACCAGATGCTGGATCTGCGCGAGCACGCCGGTCGAGACATCAGGATAGCTGTCGCCTGGTACACCGCCGCCGGTCGTGCCGAGGCCCGCGAAGTTGTTCTGGCGCGGGTTTACGTCGCCCCACCGGCCATTCGGCTTGCGGTAGGTCAGGAAGTTCGTCTCGATCGCCATTTGGAAGAACGCGTAGTCCCAGCGGACGCGCCAGCGCTCCCCGTGCTGCTGATACCAGCGGGCGATGTCGCGGAAGCGACGGATCGGGCGCTTGTTGCGGGTCTGCAGGAACGCCATGAGGCGGGCGGGTGTCACGCAGGCCGGAACCTGGTTCGACGCGCTCGTGCGGATCGGCGTTGGTGCCGCTTGCGCGGTCGAAGCCACGCCCGCTGCCGCCAGGATGCCGAGTGCGATTAGTGCGGTGAGCGAATGGCGACCATGACGCCGCAACAGCCGCGCATGCGTCACGCGCGGCGAGCGTGCTGCAGCCCAAACGCAGATACTCATCTTTAAGTCGCTCCCGCCGTCGTCCCGTTGTGCGTCGGTGCCGGAGAATTGCCGCGAGAGTGAGATGGCAACGGGGCGATTTCACGGGCCGGGGACTGATCGCATCCCTGAGATAGAGGCCGACGCCCAAACGAGAAACGGCGCGCCCGGTTGGGACGCGCCGTTCAGAGTTTCAGCTTGAAGGCGTTGACCGCCAGTCGACGCCTGAATTCGAGAGCCCTTACTTCGCAGCGCTCTCTGGGCACAACTCGAAGGCCCGCTTAAGCGCCTTGGTCGGGTCGCCAAACTTCGCAATCGTCGTGCCGCCTTTGGCGTAAGCCGCGATGTAGGCATCCGCCTCGCGCTCCTCGCGGCCTGAGTTCACGTCGAGCACGGTGTAGTTCACGTGCGCCTTGCTGATCGACTTGATGATCAAGGCCCGCTGGCCACCGTAGCTCGCAGTCCAGACGCGGCATGAGTTCGGCTCGGCGGAGGCGCTCGCCGGCGGCTTGACCGAACCAATCAGGTTCGATGCGAAGCGGCCGACCGAACCGGCAGACGCCACGCGATCATCGCGGCGTTCGGTCGATGGGGTCTTCGGTGTGTTTGATGCTGCTGGCGCGGCGTTCGAACCCGCGTTCGAGTTCAGGACCGAGATGCCCTGCGACAGCGATCCGCGCGGCCGCACCGTCTCGTTCGTGACCGGTGCGCCGAGACTTGAACGCGTCGCAGTGCTCGCGTTCCGGGCGCGCTCGATCGCCTGTTGCGCGAACTGCGAGGTCTCGCCGGCGCTTGCAACGCGCGTGTTTGATGACGAGCGGATCCCTGCGACCAGGCCTGGTTCCGGATCTTCGCTCTGGCAGCGTGTCTGCATGAAGCGATCCGCGACAGACTTGATATCGCGCGCATAACCGCGATCACCCGGCGACCACTTCGTCGTCATGTCGCTGTAGCGGACGGAACGGCCGCCAAACCGACGCCGCCATTTGTCCAGAATGCCCCACGACTGGACCTTTGCGGTCCGATCCGCGACCGGGCTCTCAACGCGGAGGCCCGCATAAATCATCAGATGCTGGATGTGGGCACGGACACCCTCGGCAACGGTCGGGAAGCTTTCGCCCGGAGCGCCGCCGCCGGTCGCGCCGATCCCGGCGAAGTTGTTCTGCCGCGCGCTGACGTCACCTTTGTAGGTCAGCGATCCTGTCTCGACGAGCATCTGGTAGAACGCGTAGTCCCACCGCACGCCGAGTTCGTCGCCGATGCGCATGTAATGGACGGAGAGGTCAGCGTACTTGCGCGCGAGCCGCGGATTGCGATCACGGACGAAGGCCATGAGGCGCCCCGGCGTCACGCATTGCGGGACCGCATTCCGTGGCGATGCCTCGATTTGCGGAAGCGTCGCAGCCGACGCGCTGGAAAAACTGCAGAGGCTGAAGATGCCGACGGCCACTGCCCCCGTGCCGAAGCGCAAAACCATTGTACCCACCCGTACGAAACGAAACTCAGTGCAACACAGCGATTATGGATCGCTTAACGTTAAGGCTTCGTTAGCCTCCCCCGTCGAGGACCCGAAGAGGCCCGCTAATCGCGGCAACAGTTGGGTCAGGCGAAGGTTTGTTGCAGGTGATTGCACCGCAGGCGGCAGGGCGCGCCGTTGATATGGCGGTGCAAGACGGAGCACTGCGGCCGGCCGTTCGCGCTGCTTAGCGGCGGCGTTCGATCTCGATACCGACGGCGCGGCACGACGTCATGACGTCCGGCTTGTCGATACGAACCTTGATCGTCTGCACCGCCGCGTTTTCGAGACAGCGCTCCGCGATGCGCTCGGCGGCGGTCTCGATCAGGTTGATGTGCTCTTCTTCAAGCGTCACCTGAACCGCGTTGATCGCCTCGTCATAATCGTAGACGTGCTGGAGATTGTCTGAGTGGCCATCGTAGGTGTCGCGCACTTCGATCTCGAGCGAGACGAGGACGCGCTGGACGTACCGATGTTCGTGCTCATAGACGCCGATCGAGGCGACGACCTCGAGGTCCGATACGAACACCTTGCGTCGCGGCCGCGCCGCCTGGGTTGGCGTGATCGCCGCCGGTTTAACCGCCGTGTCCGTCGTCATTGCGTGGTCGCCTACTGCTCGCCTGTCACTTCCGGCGTCCAGGCCAGGTGCTGACCGCCATCGAGCGCGATCATCTGGCCGGTCATCGCAGGAGCGTCAAGAATGAAGAGCACGGCCTTTGCGATCTCTTTCGGATCGACGGCTGCACCGAGCAGCGTGCCG
>JBCBXS010000366.1:0-2734 GCA_039816475.1 Pseudomonadota bacterium
TCGACGGCGACCTTCGTGTCGCTTGAGGCCGGAAGCGTCCGCGCGAGGCTGTTTGCGATCAAGGCGCGCGGTGTGCCAACGGCGTCGTCGCCCGCAAGCAGATCGGCAAGCGCGCCGTGGTTTTCCGCGTCGTCACACCAGAGGCAGGCCCGGTAGATCGCGCGGACCAGGCGCAGCAGCGCATCCCTGTTCGGTTCTGCCCACTCGGCGTTGACGGCGAGAACCTTCTCGGGGCTGCCGCGCCAGATGTGAGCGTTCGTTGTCAGGATCGTGCCGGCCGATGAGGCGACAGCGGTGCTGCCCCATGGCTCGCCAGCACAGAACCCGTCGATCCGCCCGGCTTCGAGAGCCGACGGCAGCAACGCCGGGGGCAGAACCAGCAAACTGATATCGCGTCCGGGGACGATCCCGCCGCTCGCGAGCCAGTACGCGAGTTGATATCGGTGCGCGGAGTGCGGGTGCACGATCCCGAAAACGAGCTTTCGCAAGCCTGCGGCGTCGCGCTCCCGCACCAGCCGCTTCAGCCCTGCGACGGCCGCCGATGGATCGAATGGTGCCGACGTTCCCGCCGACATCGCCGCCGGGGCCGACGCCCCCTCAGCCTGCCGGATCGCCTCGGCCACGTGGGTTGCGACGGTGACGGTATTGCCTCCGGTGCCGAAGCAAATCGGCACGATCATGCGGGCATCCATCGGCCCCAGGCCAAGGTTGGCTGCCAGCGGCAGCGGCGCCAGCGCATGCGCCACATCGAGGTGGTTGACGCTCAGGCGATCGCGGATCGTCGCCCAGGACGTCTCCCGGCTGAGATTGAGCGTGACGCCTTCTGCGGCTGCAAGCCCCAGCCGTTCGGCAACCAGCAAAGGGGCTGCATCAATCAGCGGGATGAACCCGGCGTTGAGCGTCGGGGCCCCACTCATGATGTGTCTCCGGGGTTCAGCAGATCGACGGCGAGTAAAAGGCTTTCGGCGACATCCGCGATACGCCGGTTCTGGTTCATCGCCGTCTTGCGCAGGAGTGCGTAGGCTTCAGGCTCAGTGAGCCCGCGTGATGACATCAGAAGGCTCTTGGCGCGATCGACGATCTTGCGCTCGGCGAGTTCGGTCTTGGTCGTCTCAAGTTCACGCTGCAGCCGCTCGAATGCATTGAACCGGCTGATCGCCATATCGAGGATCGGTTTGACGCGTTCGCGTTTGAGGCCGTCGACAATGTAGGCCGAGACGCCCGCGTCGATGGCCGCCTCGATCGAAGCCTGGTCCGATTGGTCGACAAACATCGCGATGGGGCGTTTCACCGCGCGCGACACCTGGAACATGTATTCCAGCTCGTCGCGGTTGGGGTTTTCGAGATCGATGAAGATCACGTCCGGGTCGATGTCGACGAGTTCCCGCAGCGCCTGCGAAACGTTGTCGATCACGGTGACCAGGCCGAAGCCCGCGTCCCGCAGACCCGCCTCGATGATCGAGGCGCGCATCCGGTTGGCGTCAACAATGGCAACACGGAGCGGCTTTTCCGTCATGCCGCATTTTGTTTGCGGCGCAGCATTTTCGCAAGAGGCGGTGTGCGCAGCTTGTCAGAATGGCCTATCTCTTGGCCACAGAAGGTTAGTGCGGTGCGGGAGAGATCGGATGTGGCGCTGGTTGTCGCCGGGTGATGTGGTCTGCGATTGGGTCGGCCTCGCGGAGGAGGATGACAACCGAATGGTGCTGCGGATGTACGTCAACATCATCGTCTGGGGTGCGGTGCTGTCGGCAGTGGCTCTGACGTTTGCGATAGGCTAACCGGGGCTGGAGGCGGGTTGTCCGTTTGGGCCCGTCCGCAACGACATTCGGGTGATTTCAAGCGTGCCTTCTTTTCTCCCCGGCCTCGGCCGGATTTTCGCGTCGGTCGCAGCGTTCGCCACCGGCATGCTCGGCTGGCCGATCTGGTACATGGCGCCGATCATCGCGGCGCATGCCCTGTTTGGTCACCTGCATTCCCGCGCGGTGTTCGCTGAGGTCAGTTCCCGGCTCGCGACGGAAAACGCCGACGCCGAGGCTCGCCAGCGGTACGAAACGTTCTATTCGCCTGAGCCGATCCGGGACATCGCGCTGGCATTCGTTCGATGCGGGATTGCGTTCGCTGCCGGCTGGGCATTTGCACAGTGGGTCGCACCGCCAACGGCACAACCGCCGATCCCGAAGTCGTAAGCCCCACAAAAGGATGATCAGGCGAAGTCGCTCTCGGCTTTAAGCGTGCCGGTCATCTCGTCGATCGTGTCGTCGACAATGGCCGCGGCGAGCACGTCGATCCGTGCTGCACCTGCTTTTCGCAGAACACGTGCGCAGGCGTTCACCGTTGACCCCGTGGTGATCACATCATCGATGAGGACGACGTTTGCGCCCGCGATCCGCGAAGCTGCACCGTGCTTCAGCCGGAACGCCGCGCGCGGGTTCTGCAACCGTTGCGCGCCTGATAGTTCGACCTGGCGCCGCGTGCGCTTGTGCCGGACAAGCGCGTCCACCGCCACGGGCACGCGCGCAAGCTGGCTGACGCGCTGGGCGAGGACTGCGGATTGATTGAACTTGCGAGACGCCAACCGCCGCCAATGCAGCGGAACGGGGACGATCAGGTCTGCGTCGCTCAAAAGGTCGTCCGCCGCTCCATACATGAGCCGCGCGAGCACGTGCTGCGCATCCAGCCGGTCTGAATACTTGAACTGCACGACAAGCCGGCTGAGCGCGCCCGTATGGAGCCC
>JBCBXS010000367.1:0-2717 GCA_039816475.1 Pseudomonadota bacterium
CGTAGCCCCAGGTGTTTGCAACACCTGCGACTGTGGTCGAGTGACAGATACGGGCCTGGTGGTCGAGGTTGTTGGTCCCCCAGAAGGCACCGAACTTCCGGAACAGGTAGGCCTGCTCGTTCGAGTGCTTCGCCGAACCTAGCCAGTAGACGCTATCCGGTCCGCTCTCTTTGCGGATCGACATCATCTGGTCGCCGACCTCGTTGATCGCAGCGTCCCAGGAAATGCGCTTCCACTTCCCGCCTTCAAGCTTCATCGGATACTTGAGACGTCGCTCGCCGTGGGCGTGTTCGCGGACTGCGGCACCCTTCGCGCAGTGCGCGCCGAGGTTGAACGGTGAGTCCCAACCGGGCTCCTGCCCGACCCACGTGCCGTTCGAAACTTCGGCGATGACCGTGCAACCAACCGAGCAGTGCGTGCAGACGGACTTGCGCGTCTCCATCTTGCCCGTTGCGCCGGCACCGGCCGCTTCAGCCTGCTCGACCCGGCCGACGGTGACAGCCGAAGCTGCTGCAAGGCCGCCAACGGCGAGGCCCGAATTTCGGAGGAACGCGCGGCGATCGACGACACCGGGTGTTCCCGCGGCAATCGTGCTCGCCAAGCGGGCGCTGCGCGCCGATCCGGACGATTTCTTTCTGAGCATATGACGTCTCCCGTATTGCCTGCTGCCGGCGCTCTGACCCGGCGCGCGCAGGCGCGAAGAGGGGGATCAGGGACTGGCGATGCCAGCCCGGATCAGATCAGAACTCGCGAGCGAGGTCGTAATAGCGCTTGATGTGCGCGGTCTCGTGGTAGTCGCCGGCGGCCGTGCCCTTCGGCGTCTGCGCCGGGGCTGCGGCAGCACCCGTTGCGGTCACGGCGGCACCGGTCCCGACAAGGCTCGCGCCTGCGAGCTTCAGGAAGCTCCGGATCAGCGCTCTTTCCAGTCGCGTCATCTTTCATATGACGTCTCCCCTTTTTTGAGGGCCGGCCCGACGGTGATCGGGGCGGCGAACTTCTGCTACGTTACAAACCGGCATCCGTGAGCGGCGCGCTTGGCACGCACCGCGTCACGACATGCGAAATCCTTCACGTTCAATTGCGATGAACTCGGACGCGGCGTGCGCGACGCTGCGGTAAAAGTCAGACGATTGAGCACCTGCGAGATCGTCGAACAGGTGCGGTGCCCAGCTCGCGATGTGCGTTTCGAAGAACGTGCGTTGCTCGCCGATCGACAGGCCGCCGGCAAAAGTGCCGTCGATCAGGCCCGCCATGACCTCGAGGATCGATGCGATGTTGTCTTCGGGCTCCCTGACGTCTGGGTTCCGCTGGATACCCAGCCGAGCCATCTCGCCGCGCAGTTGCGCGAGTGGGCGTTCGTGCAGGAAGCCCGTCAGGTAATACGATGCGTAGGGAACAAGCTCGCCGCGCCCGACGCCGGTAAAGAGATCGTGGAATTCAGTTTCGACGGTCGATGCGTCCGCCTGGGCCGCAGCCGTCGAGAGTGAATTGATAGCCGCGCCAAATGCTGTCGCGTCATCGCCGGCCAGACGCGACGTGTCGGCAAGGGTCTCAGTCGATGGCGCAGCCGTAAGCAGGCGCGCGAACAATCGATAGATGGATGCGCGGAGCGCGTCCTCTGCACTGCATTCCGTTGGCGGTGACGGATCCACCTCAGCCAGCATCGTTCCTCCCAGTCGGCAAAGTGGACTTTGCTCTTCTACTTTAGAACGTTTCTAAGTTTCGCCGGATACGGGTGCTGAGTAAATGGGCGTGCGGTTACTCTTTTGGTTTAACAGTGGGCATCGTTCGTCCGGAGCCGCTCCGGGCCGTCGGATCTCGGACCGCGGCGCGGCAACTGGCACGCGAACGCGGCTTTCGGCGGCGTTGCAGCGCCAGCAAACCTCAGTCACCATCACCGTCGGCCGTCGAAGTCAGGGCCTTGAGCTTGCGACTAAAGTCGCGATCCGTATCAGGCCGTGAGCGAAGAAGATCGAACCCGTGACCCAAGCTGTGCACTCACCCAACGCCCTCGCATCACCGTCCGACCAGATGATCGATCCCTTCGGCCGGACGGTGTCGTACCTTCGCGTCTCCGTCACCGACCGCTGTGACTTCCGCTGCGTTTACTGCATGTCGGAACACATGACGTTCCTGCCGCGGAAGGATCTGCTCACGCTTGAAGAACTCGATCGGCTCTGCTCGGCTTTTGTTGCAAAGGGCGTACGCAAGCTCCGCATCACGGGCGGCGAGCCATTGGTCCGCAAGAACATCCTGCATCTGTTCAAGCAACTCGGCCGGCATCTTGAGACTGGCGCGCTGGAAGAACTCACCCTCACCACCAACGGCAGCCAGCTTGGCAAATACGCGGCCGATCTTGCCGCTTGCGGCGTACGCCGCATTAACGTCTCGGCCGACACGTTCGACGCCGATAAGTTCCAGGCGATCACCCGATGGGGCCGGCTCGACCAGGTGATGGAAGGCCTCGCGGCTGCCGAGAAGGCGGGCCTTCAGATCAAGATCAACGCCGTTGCGCTCAAGGGCGTCAACGAAGATGAGATCGAGAGCATGATGCGCCGCTGTCATGACCGCGGCTGGGACTTCACGCTGATTGAGACCATGCCGCTCGGCGACATCGACGGCGACCGGACCGATCAGTATCTGCCGCTGTCGTCTGTCCGCCGCCGCCTGGAAGACAAGTTCACTCTGGTCGACATCCCCTACAAGACCGGCGGGCC
>JBCBXS010000368.1:0-2712 GCA_039816475.1 Pseudomonadota bacterium
GCAATCAGGTCCTCGTGGCCAAGCTCGTTCTGACCGTTTACCGTGCACGCGACTTCGCCCACGCGAAGGAACTCGTCGCCGATGTACTGGACGTCACCGGCAAGGGCCATTCGGTCGGCATCCACACAAACGACATGGCCAACGCGCGTGACCTCGCAGCCGACACCGACGTCGTCCGCGTCCTCGTCAACCAGGCGCACACGTTCGGCAACGGCGGCGGCTTCAACAACGCGCTGCCGTTCACGCTCTCCATGGGCGGCGGCACGTGGGCCGGCAACACGATCGACGACAATCTGAACTACCGCTGCTTCATCAACGTCACGCGCCTCGTCACGACCATCCCGGAAGACAAGCCGAGCGAAGACGAACTGTTCGGCGCGTATTGGTCGAAGTACGGCCGCTGACGCCGCCGAGGGGGGGACACCCGATGGATTTTGTCGAACACGCAGCGAAGGATGCGCTCCGCCGTTTCGACGTGCCCGTACCTCGCGGCGCTGTCGCGAGAACAGCCGATGAGGCGGCCGCGCGCGCATCAGAAATCGGCGCCTGCGTGATCAAAGCTCAGGTGCCGATTGGCAAGCGCGGCAAGGCCGGCGGCATCAAGCTCGCCGCGTCGCCTGACGAAGCACGCAACCATGCCGCCCAGATCCTCGGGATGGAAATCGGCGGGTTCCGGACGGACGCTGTCCTCGTCGAAGCGCAAACCGCGATCGACAAGGAACTCTACGCAGCGGTCGTCAACGACAGCGCGAGCAAAGGACCGATGCTGCTGTTCTCGACGATGGGCGGCATGGATGTTGAGGAGGCTGCCGAGCGCGATCCGAATGCCATGCGGCATGAACCGATCGCCATCACCGACGGGCTCGACGAAGCAACGGTTGCGCATGCCATCAGCGGCCTCGGTCTGGACGCCCAGGCCACGGCGCTGACCGCGACGCTGTTGAACCTCTACCGGGCCTACCGCGCGCTTGATGCAGAACTCCTTGAGATCAACCCGCTCGCCATCACCGCCGACGGCGACGTCATCGCGCTCGATTGCAAACTGACGATCGACGATGCCGCCGCGCCACGGCAGGAAGAAATGGCAGCGCTTGCCGCTGACGAACAGCTGACCGACATCGAGCGGAAAGCAGCCGACGCGGGGCTCAAGTACATCGCGCTTGACGGGTCGGTCGGCGTTCTCGCGAACGGCGCCGGGCTCACGATGACGACGATGGACGTCATCGCGCACTACGGCGGGCGGCCGGCGAATTTCCTCGAGATCGGCGGCGAGGCCTACACCAAGGCGACCGTTGCGCTGTCGATCCTGCTCGAGAACCCGAACATCAAAAGCCTGCTCGTGAACTTCTGCGGTGCCTTCGCGCGCACCGACGTCATGGCCGAAGGGGTCGTGACCGCTTGGAAGGAATTGAACCCGGACATCCCGGTCTTCTTCACGATCCACGGCACCGGCGAAGACGAAGCGATCGCGCTTGTCGAGCGAGAGCTTGGCATCAAACCGTTCGATCTCATGGACGACGCCGTCAAAGCCGCCGTCGCGGCAGCGGACGGGACGGCATGAACCGCGTCGGTGCAATCGTCTGCGCATTGCTGCTGGCTTTGGCCATCAGCGCGTCCGGCGCTCAAGCGGGCTCCACAGGGCTGACGTTTGTAAATGAGGACGGTGTCCGCTTTGACGTTCCCGCAGGCACCGGCCTGACAGCGCGCGTCGAACGCGACCCGACCTCCAACAGCCCGATGATCCACTTCGTGCTACCGCCGGACATGACGCTGTTGGCAATGACGCGCGATCAGGTCGGCAGGCGGATCCAGATCTACGTTGGCTGCAAGCTCGTGTCCGAGCCGGTCGTGAGGACGCCGATCTCGGGACGCCAAGGCGTCCTCACCGGTGCGTTCTCTTTGGAGGAGGCTAAGGCCCTTGCCGACATCATCAACAACGGCGCGCCTCCGTGCCCGAACTTAAGCTCGTAGCCCCATGATCCCGCGCCAACATCACGCCGTCCTTGTTCAAGGCATCACCGGCAAGCAAGGCACCTTCTGGACCGAGGCCATGATGGCCTACGGCACAAACGTGATCGGCGGCGTAAACCCGCGGAAAGCCGGCACCGAGCATCTTGGCCGGCCGGTCTTTGCGACCGCGACCGAGGCCGCCAAAACGACGCCGTTCGATATCTCGCTGATGTTCATCCCGCCCATGATGGCGAAGTCGGCCGCGATCGATGCCTGCGAGGCCGGCGCGAAGCTGCTCGTCTGCCTGACCGAACACATACCCGCGCACGACGTCATGGAGATGCATGCGGCAGCTGCTGCGTCAGGCACGCGGATCGTCGGCCCGAACACGGCAGGACTGGTCACACCCGGCGAGTGCTTCATCGGGATTATGCCAGCGTTCAACGATCGCGTGTTCCAGCCGGGCCGCATCGGCGTGATCTCTCGCTCAGGGTCACTCGGGACACTACTGTCGCTAAACCTGACGCAGGCGGGCTTGGGCGTCTCGGCGTTCTACGGCGTCGGGGGCGATCCAATGATCGGCACGACATCAGCCGACGCGATGGGCTTTCTGCTCGACGACGAGAAGACCGACGCAATTGTCTTGTGCGGGGAGATCGGCGGGTCAGCGGAGGAAGAAGCAGCAGAGGTCGCCAAGTCCGCGAGCAAGCCCGTTGTCGCCTTCATCGCAGGGCGCCAATCCCCGCCCGGCAAGAAGATGGG
>JBCBXS010000369.1:0-2706 GCA_039816475.1 Pseudomonadota bacterium
GGTCGAAGGTGTGGGCCTCGTCGAGCCGGTCGAGCAGTTCACGCTTCAGCTTCATGCGGGAGATCTGCGCGTATTCGGATTGGATCTGCGCCTTCAGGGCCTCTCGCAGCTTGCCGACGTCTTCAGCACCCAGCGTCTTTGCGAACTCATCGTCGATCTCCGGAAGCTTTGGCGCGCCGACTTCCTGGACCTTGACCTCGAACGACGCGGGCTTACCCGCCAGATCAGCCGCGCCGTAGTCCTCGGGGAATGTGACTTCGACCGTCTTCTCGTCGCCGGCTTTGACGCCGGTGAGTTGATCCTCAAAGCCCGGGATGAAGTTGCCTTGCCCGAGGATCAGATCGATACCCTCGGCCGAACCACCCTCAAACGTCTCGCCATCAATGCGACCGACGAAATCGATCTTCACGCGATCGCCGTCTTCCGCTGTGCGGCCTTCGACAGCCTCATACGACGTGCTGCGCTCAGCCATCTCAGCGACCGCCTTGTCGACGGCCTCGTCTGCCACGTCTGCCGTCAGCCGGGTCAGTTCGAGGTTGGCGAGATCGGTGACTTCGATCTCGGGCAGGATCTCGTAGGCCATCGAGAACTGGAGATCCTGCTCGCCCTTGATGACCTGATCGATCGTCGCTTCGTCTTCGGGGAGGTCGATCTTCGGCTGCAGCGCCGGGCGCTCATTGCGCTCTTCCAGCGCCTTCTGAGACACTTCCTCGATCGCCTGCTGCAGAATTTCCGCCATCAGCGAACGGCCGAACACCTTCTTCAAGTGCGCCGCTGGCACCTTACCCTTGCGGAAGCCCTTGAGCTGGACCGTGCCCTTCATCTCGTCGATGCGCTTGTCGCGCCGCGCGCTCAGGTCCGATGCCGGCAGCACCACCTGCAGTTCGCGCTTCAGGCCGTCGGCGCTCGTCTCCGTCACCTGCATCTGATCGCCACCTTCAATATCTCAATCGGCAGGCCTCGAAGCCCGCAGTCTCATCTATGTCTGTCGTCCGGACGCCGTGCGTCCGAGGGGGCCTGACCTCAGCGGATGTGGTGCGGGCGGAGGGACTTGAACCCCCACGGCCAAGGCCACCAGAACCTAAATCTGGCGTGTCTACCAATTCCACCACGCCCGCCGGTCGCGCCGCCCGGCAACTGGGCGCTAATGCGGTCTGGGAAGCCCAAGAGCTTGCCCACCAGCACCTGACATCCGGGAGGTCGCGCATATATCCGCCACCTCCCCGGAAAATCAATCGGATTTGCGGGATCGGGGCGGCGGCATCAGCGCGCAAACGCAAACCGGCCCCGCTTGGGGCGGGGCCGGTTGGGTCACGAGTGAGAGAGTTCGTGAGATTGGGAGGCGAGACGCCTACTTGAGCGGCATGTGGACCGGAGCGGACGAACCCCCGAGGTGATACCGCACACCAAACTTGAATTCGTGCGCCGCGATGTCGTCGAGTTTGACGGCCGGGTTCACAAAGCCGGCGTTGTCGGCGCGGCCGGACTTGGCCTTGCCCATGTCGATGTAGCGGTAGCCGACATCGAGGACAGCACGATCAGTGATCTGGTAGCCGAAGCCTGCCATCAGCGACCAGGCAAGCGAGATGTCGTTGTTGCCTTCGATCCGGTTCGTCAAGTTCGGGTTACCGGTGAAGTAGACTTCATCGATCATGTGGTAGGCAGCACCGACGCCGACACCGACGTACGGGACGAATGAGCCCCACTTGCCGAGGTCGCGGTACACGTTGAACATCATCGTGTACGAGCGGAGGTTGAAGTGCATCGGATCTTCGAAGTCTTCTGTCGTGTTCGGGTTTCCGCCGACGAACGTGTTGGTGACCGTGAACTCCTGAGGTTCACCGTCGAATTTCTTCTCACCACGAACGCTGAAGACGGCTTCGGCGCGAAAGCCTTTTGAGCCTTGGCCGCAACCGACACCAATGTCGCCGAACACCGCATTGTCGAGTGACTCGCTCGATACGCTGTCGCCAACGAATGTCGTCGTCGTGCTGACCAAGCCTGAGTTTGTATCTGCGCCCGCGTAGTTACGCGTTAGGTTGTTCACCGGCCAGGTCGCCGTTGGATCGCGGCTGACGGAGGCACCGATGTCGGCGCGGAAGTAGCACGGGCCGGCAGCCGCGCGCGGCGCGGAGTAACCGAAGTCCAGGTTGCGGCCCGACGAGCGGTCACGATTAAACAGACCGCCGGCATCGGCCGACGTGGAACCAAAGGCAGCGGCGGTGGCCACAACAGCCGTCGCGAGCCCGATGTTCAGAGCGGATTTCATCACATGATCCTCTTCAAACAGGCACGCGACGCGGCGACCTGCGCACTTCAAGTTGCGCCGTGAGGATGAAGGGGCGCGGTTAAAGCCGGGTTAAGCGGCGTGCGGATCCGGGACGTCACAACCGGCCCCGCGTTTGCCGGCAGTCCGCAGCCTGCTTGTCGCGCTTTGCATCGCTGGCCTAACGTCGCCTATCACCGCCAACACGTCACAATCGAAAGCGCGCGCCCCCGTGTTCATTGCCGAGACCATTGCCGCAGCCGTCGGCAAGACCCCGCTCATTCGCCTGAACGGGCCATCGAAGCGGGCAAACGCGAACATCTATGGCAAGGCGGAGTTCATGAACCCGGGCCAGTCGGTGAAGGACCGAGCCGCACTTGCCATCATCGAAGCGGCTGAGAAATCCGGCGCGCTCAAACCCGGCGGCACGATCGTCGAAG
>JBCBXS010000036.1:0-13688 GCA_039816475.1 Pseudomonadota bacterium
CCGCCGCTCACTCGTCGTCCTCGACCAGGTCACCGATCCGCACAACGTCGGGGCCGTGTTGCGATCGGCTGCCGTGTTCGGAGCCGAAGCCATCGTGACAACGGTCCGGCATAGTCCACCGCTCGGGCCCATCCTCGCGAAGTCCGCGTCCGGCGCGTTGGATCTCGTGCCGGTGTGTCTGGTCCAGAACCTCGGCCGCGCGCTGGGCGAAATCCGCGAAGCGGGGATCGCGGCTGTCGGGCTCGATGGCGATGCCGAGACGACGCTCGACGCGCATGCCTTCGAGACGGCGACGGCAATCGTGCTTGGTGCCGAAGGCAAGGGCCTGCGTCAGTCAACACGCGAGGCGTGTGACGTGCTCTGCGCGGTTACGACGGATGGGCCGATCAGAAGCTTGAACGTTTCGAACGCAGCGGCGATCGCGTTGCATCTCGCAGCGTTGGCGCGCAAGCGGGCGACCGCGTCCGACGGATGATCTGGGCGCGCGAGGTCACGCGCTAGTGACCCTCGAAGGTCATCAGGGCATGAACCTCGACATCGTGCGCCTTGATTTTCGCCATCCCGCCGATCTCCGGCAGATCAATCACGAACGTCGCACCAGCGACCTGACCGCCGCTCGCCTGCACCAGCTTAATGGCCGCCTCTGCGGTTCCGCCCGTCGCAACCAGATCGTCGACGATCAGGATGCGGTCGCCCTTGCCGATCGCGTCTTCGTGGATCTCGATGGCATCGACGCCGTACTCAAGCGTGTACTCCTGCCCGATCGTCTTCCACGGCAGCTTGCCCTTCTTGCGCATCGGGATGAAGCCGCAGCCGAGCCGGTCTGCGATCGCGCCACCGAGGATGAACCCGCGCGCTTCAATACCCGCGACAGCATCGATGTGCGCTGTCCGAAACGGCCGCGCCATCGCGACGACCGCCAATTCGAAACCCTCGGGATCGCGGAACAGTGTCGTCACATCGCGGAACATGATGCCCGGCTTCGGGTAGTCCGGGATCGTGCGAATCAGGGATTTCAGGTGTTCCAACGGAGGCCTCCAGCGCGCGCGTCGCGCCTGTGAATAGCAATGATGCGGCGGGCACGGTAGTGTCTCATTCGTGTGCGACTAACGGATGCGCAAGGCTTTTGGGAGCGGGACCATGACCGAGCCGCAGTTCGCTGACACCGGCGACGAGGATCTGCCACGTACGCTGAGGCGGGCGAAGGCGGAGCGCGCGCAGTCGTCGGGTGCGGCCCCGGCGGGTGCCGGGAGCAAAGCAGCGGGATCGGCTACGCCCGGGTTCGGCCCTCCGGATGGGACCGGGCGTGACATGACCTATGACGACGGCGACTACTCCGACGAGGTGACCGTCCGCCGGTTCGATGTTCCGTTCTTTTCGCTGATGGGCTTCCTGATCAAGGTGGTGCTGGCCGCCATCCCGGCGCTGATCCTGCTCGGCGCAATTCTTTATGGCGCCGGGCAGCTCCTGAAGATCTTCTTCCCCGCACTCGTGCAGATGGAAATCCTGGTCCGCTTTCCGAACTAGCGTGTTGGGGTGCTACGACACGCTAGTTGTCGTCCAGTCGACCGCTTTTATCTAGCAGGTGTTCAGCTGTCTCGAGCAACTTCGGGACATCGTCTTCGATGATGAACCACACCACATCCAACTAAACTCGATGGTAGCTGTGGGCAAGCAAGTTGCGGAACGCGATGACTTCCTGCCAGCGTTCAAAACGCTGCGCTAAGCTTGGATCAATCCGCTCCAGCCTGCGCATGGCTTCGCCAATGATCTCAAAGCAGCGCTCCACAGCGTAGACCCGCAAAATGTCATTGCCGAAGCTTTCCCGGGTCACGTTCGTCGTGAATGTGAGGACGCGCTTCGATTGATCGCGGAGGTCACTCAGCGGGTGCTGGGGTTCGGCCGCCATAGACTCGCTCGCGAGGTTCAAGGACGAGAGTGCGACGGCCTTTTCCCTCGATGACGTCTTCGTCGATAACGTCGACCGAATATCCGAGGAGTCTTTCAAGGCCGTGCTTAAGTTTGAACAAGTAGTCGAAGCCTCTGAGATCGTGACCCTTCCGATAGCGGACCACGAAGTCCAGATCACTCTCGGCCGGCCGAAAACGACCGTCCACCGCGGAGCCAAACAGAGAGAGCTCGAGCACATCGCACGCCTCGCACAGCCGCTCGATCTCGGGGCGGTGGTCTTCGATCAACTCTGAGACGGTCGGGTGCATGGCTGAAGGCGCTCGGTCCGGTATGGTCGCATCAGTCTAATCGCAAGCGACGGCTTCGATCTCCAACAGCCACGCTTCATCGAATATTCCGCAGATGATGGCCGTCATCGCAATATCGCGGTCGCCAAGGACCTCCTCGCGAATGGCACGGTTCGACATCGCGTACTTTCGATCGCTCAGGAAGAAGCGGACGAGCACGAGGTTGTCGAGCGTCATGTTGGCCGCGGTCAGCTGGGCTTCGATGTTGGCCCATACCTGGCGGGCCTGCGCCTCGAAGCCTTCCGGAACGGTGCCGTCGACGGACTGCGGGACTTGCCCGCTGATATGCAGGGTGCGCGTCGCGCCCTCGACCAGCATCGCCTGATGATAGTGACTGAGCGGCTGAGGCGCGCGCTCAGCGTTGATCAGGGTTTTCTTCATCACAAAACGCGCCCGGCGACCGCGTCGAGTTTGGCCACGAGTTCGGGATCGCGGGCATCCGGCGCGGTGATGAGAGCGACATCGAGAGCGCGGTCCGACCCGATCGGACAGGCGATATGCTCGCGCGGGAACGACTTGCCGAGTTCAGCAACAATCGCCTGCGCCTTCTCCGTGTTGCTTTTCATGACGGCGAGCACGGCTGCGACGTCGACATGACTCTCTTCCGAACGCCAGCAGTCATAGTCCGTGACCATCGCGATGGTGCAGTAGCAAAGCTCGGCTTCACGGGCGAGCTTGGCCTCCGGCATGTTGGTCATACCGATCACGTCGAAGCCCCACGACTTGTAGGTCAGGCTCTCCGCGCGGCTCGAGAACTGCGGACCTTCCATCGCGAGATATGTGCCGCCGCGCTGGTGCGCGACACCGGCAGCTTTCACCGCCTTCTCGACTTCGTCGACGAGTGCAGGGCTGACCGGATCGGCAACAGACACATGTGCGACAAGCCCCGTCCCAAAGAAGCTCTTCTCACGCGCGAAAGTCCGGTCGAAGAACTGGTCGACAAGCACAAACACGCCGGGCGCGAGTTCTTCCTTGAACGAGCCACAGGCCGAGATCGAGACGAGATCGGTAACGCCCGCGCGTTTCAGAGCGTCGATGTTCGCGCGGTAATTGATGTCCGTCGGCGAGATGCGGTGGCCCCGGCCGTGACGCGGCAGGAAGCGGATCGGGAGACCGTCGAGATCGGCAAACAGGATGTCGTCGGACGGTGCGCCCCACGGGCTCTCGACGGTGCGCCACTCGGCGTTCGAAAGTCCGGGCAGGTCATAGAGCCCACTGCCACCGATAATGCCGAGCACCGCGTCTGCCATATCGTGTTCCCACTGCGCTGAACGTTTCGGCCGGTGTACTCACGAACGCGGGCTTTCGCCAGTCCCAGCCGGGAAGCTTTCCGTGAAACGCGGGCCCAAAAACGCAAAAGACCCGCCGGGTTGTCCGGCGGGCCTCTCTGGTCCGTTACGCGAGCTGGCTCAGCTCAGGTGTCGGCACTCCTAGTGCTTCACCTTCTTCCAGATCGCGCGTTTCGTGATGTAGAGCAGCACGGCGGTAATCAGCAGGTAGATAAGCGCCAGCCAACCGGTCTGCTTTCGAACATCGTGCTTCGGATCGGCAGCCCAATACAGGAATGCGGACACGTCCTTCGCGTACTGCGTCGCTGTCTCAGGAACCGTGGGGTTGTCGCCGTAGAGCCCCATGTCGTCTAACAACGGCGGCGCCATGGCGATCCAATTGCCAGGATAGGCGGCGTTGTAATAGAGCCCGTCCTTCTCCTCGACGCCCTCCGGCGGGTCCTGGTACTTGACCAGCAGCGCCTTCACGTAGTCCGCGCCACCTTCCTGATAACCGGTGACCATATCGCGGGCCATCGTCAGCGTGTGTGTGACAACACCCTCGGGATGCGGAACGCCGCGCGCCTTCGTGATGAGAGACAAATCGGGCGGATAAGCACCCCCGTGCGCAGCCCGAGCGGCCTTCACGTTGGGGTAAAGCGGCGGGAACGTATCGGCCAAACGCGCAGGGCGAGTGGTCGCCTCCCCGTCATCGTCGACCGGACCCGCTACTTCGTATTCCTGTGCGAGCGCCTTGACTTCCTCCTCCGGGAAATTCGGCCCACCCGCTTCGGCAAGCTGGCGGAACGCGACGCGCGTCAGCCCGTGGCATGACGCACAGACCTGACGGTAAACCGCAAACCCGCGCTGGAGTTGCGCCTCGTCAAACTGGCCGGTGATCCCGGAGAAGGACCAGGACTGCCGCTCAATCTGCGCGCCCTTCCCGGCCGCGAAGGCCGGTGCCGCGGCGGCGACCGTGAGGCTGGCCGCCACGAGCAGTGCTTTTGTTGAGGATCGAAACGTCACGGTCGTGTCTCCTCAGCGCTTCTCTGGCGAGGCTGGCACCGCATCGCCAAACCCGACGCCACTGCCGCTATCTCGCCTGAGGACGGCCTCGCTAATAGATCGCGGCAGATTTTTCGGTGTCTCTATGACCCCGACGATGGGCATCACCAGGAGGAAGTGCGCGAAGTAAATGAACGTGAAGATCCGCGCCCACGTCACATATGCGCCTTCCGCTGGCATCGCGCCAAGATAGCCGAGAGCAACGGCCGAGAACGCCCAGAGCCAGAAGAACCACTTGTAGATCGGGCGGAACTTCGTCGAGCGAACGCGCGAGGTATCGAGCCACGGAATGAACAGCAGGACCGCGATCGCCGCGAACATCAGGATCACACCGCCCAGCTTGTCCGGGACCGCACGCAGGATCGCGTAGAACGGCAGGAAGTACCATTCGGGCACGATGTGCGCCGGCGTCACCAGCGGGTCAGCCGGGATGTAGTTGTCAGCGTGACCCAGATAGTCCGGTGCGAAGAACACGAACCACGCAAACAGGATCACGAAGACCACAAGCGCGAACACATCCTTCAGGACCGCATACGGGCTCATCGGGACCGTTTCTGAGGCACTCCGCGGCTCAACGCCCGTCGGGTTGTTTTGGCCAGCCACGTGAAGCGCCCAAACGTGAAGGATCACGAGGCCGAAGATGACGAACGGCAGCAGGTAGTGGAGCGAGAAGAAGCGGTTCAGCGTAACGCCCGTGACCGAGTATCCGCCCCAAAGCCACGTCACGATGCTCTCGCCGACGAACGGAATGGCCGAGAACAGGTTCGTGATGACCGTCACGCCCCAGAAGCTCATCTGACCCCAAGGCAGCGTGTAGCCGAGGAAGGCCGTCGCCATCATCGCAAGGAAGATGAAGACGCCGAGGATCCATAGGACCTCGCGCGGCGCCTTGTAGGAACCGTAATAAAGCCCACGGAAGATGTGCAGGTAGACGGCGACGAAGAACATCGATGCGCCAACTGCGTGCAGAGGCTGGATCAACCAGCCGTAGTTCACGTTGCGCTTGATGTGCTGGACGCTGTCGAAGGCCATCGACTCGGCTGCAACGTAGTGCATGGCGAGCACGATGCCGGTGACGATCTGGACGATCAGGCAGAACATCAGGATGCCGCCAAACGTCCACATGTAGTTCAGGTTCTTCGGGGTCGGGAAGTCCACGAACTGGTTGTGCATCATCCGGCCAATCGGAAGACGCTTGTCCAACCACTTCGAAACGGGCCCGACCGGCTGATAGGTGTCTGCGTGTCCACTCATCGTGAAAATCCTCGGTCTGAAGCCTTAGCCAATCTTAATGCGGTCATCGGCGAGAAACTCGTAATCCGGAACCGCCAAGTTCGTTGGGGCAGGACCTTTCCGGATCCGGCCCGAGGTGTCGTAGTGCGATCCGTGGCAAGGGCAGAACCACCCGCCGAACTCACCCTTCACGTCACCGAGCTTCTGACCCTTCGGGATGCACCCCAGGTGCGTGCAGATCCCGACCATCACGAGCCAGTTACTGTGCTCTTCCTTCACACGTGAAGCATCCGTCGCCGGATCAGGGAGATCGGAGACGTCAGTGTCGCGCGCCTGCTGGACCTCCTCTTCTGTACGGTTGCGGACGAAGACGGGCTTGCCGCGCCACATCACGGTGATCGCCTGACCTGTCTCGATCGGCGAGAGGTCCACCTCGGTGGACGCGAGCGCCACCGCCGTTGCATCCGGGTTCATCTGATCGACGAACGGCCATAACGTCGCCAGCGTTCCGATCCCGAGAAAGACGGGCCCGGCCATCGTCAGAAAATCTCTCCGGGTTGTATCGCTCGTGTCAGACGACAACGGGGCCTCCTGTAGAATGTCGCGGTACAGACATGGCGCACGCCTCGCGCCTGGCTGTCTGTCATGTGATAGATATGTCCGCGCCGTGACGCCCGATCAAACGGCGGTTTGCCACATCTTCATACAGCCCGCAGTGGGCATCACAAGCCGACAATAGATGTGCCCAAAGAGCGTTTCCGCGGCGCATTGCCCCAATCTCTGACCCGCCCCGCAGCCTGCGCCAAAACTGAGCGGCCGTTTCGATGCGATTAGCACTTTTCGAGCCGGACATTCCGCAGAATGCGGGCACGCTGATCAGGCTCGGTGTCTGCCTGGGCGTCGCAGTCGATCTCATCGGGCCGGCTGGTTTCGATACATCGGATCGCGCGTTCCGCCGCGCGGGGCTCGACTATCTCGCGAGCGCTGACGTTCGCCGGCACATCTCGTGGACCGCCTTCAACGCCGCCCGGTGTGCAGCTAAGCCTCCTGCCCGTCTCGTGCTGCTCACGACGCAGGCATCGGAGCCTTACACCGGCTTTGCGTTTCAGGCGTCTGATATCCTGCTTGTCGGTCGCGAGAGCGCCGGCGTGCCGAACAATGTGCACCAGGCTGCAGATGCGCGGGTCATCATCCCGATGCAGCCCGGCCAGCGATCGCTCAACGTCGCCGTTGCAGCCGCGATGGTGCTCGGCGAGGCCCTTCGCCAGACCGGCGGCTTCCACCGCCCGGACGCCGATCCGACGGCGTGATAGTGTCCAGCGCTCGCGATTGCAGGGGAGTAACTGAAAATGCTCACGGTCTTAGGCATGCCACGCAACCGGACCCAGCGCGTGCTGTGGATGCTGGAAGAGCTCGAAGCGCCCTACGAGATCCGGCTGCTCAAGCCACGCTCGGAAGAGGCCCGCGCGATCAATCCCGCAGGCAAGGTCCCGGTCCTCGACGACGGCGGTACGCTGATCCCGGACTCGGTTGCGATTTGCCAATACCTCGCCGACAAGCACGACGATCTCACCTACCCCGCCGGCACCAAGGAGCGCGCCTACCAGGATGCGCTCACGCAGTTTGTTGTCTCGGATGTCGACGCACTGCTGTGGCTTCTCGCCAAGCACAAGTTCGTCAATCCGCCTGAGTATCGTCTCGAGGATATCCGCAGACCGGTCGCGTTCGAATTTGAGCAGGCGATGGCGCGGCTCGATGCCTATCGCGGCGACAAGCCGTTTCTTGCAGGCGACCGCATGACGGTTGCGGATCTGATTTTCGGGCACTGCGCGAGCTGGGCCGAGACGGTGAAGCTTCCGCTGCCGGAAGGACGGCTCGCTGACTTTGCGCATGCGTTGCTCGCACGTCCCGCGTTGAAGCGCGCGCGCGACAAGGGTGATGCCGCACTCGCAGCCCAGGAGCCGTCGCAAGCCTGAGGGCTGTCGCAGCGCTGCCGCGAACCGCGAAACGCCCTATGGCCAGTGCACCACCGGCGGCATCGACGACAGGATCGAGGCGACGTTCCCGCCCGTCCTCAAACCGAAGATCGTGCCGCGATCGTAGAGCAAGTTGAACTCAACGTAGCGGCCGCGGCGGACCAACTGCTCTTCGCGATCCGCATCCGTCCACGGCATCTCGAAGTTGCGGCGGACAAGGTCCGGGTAGATGTCCCGGAACGCACGACCGACATCCTGCGTGAAGGCAAACGCTGCATCCCAGCCGCCTGCGTCTGCCCCCGGTGTCAGGTAGTCATAGAAGATGCCGCCAATGCCGCGCATTTCGTTGCGGTGGGGCAGGAAGAAATATTCATCGCACCACGCTTTGTAGCGATCGTAGTCGGCAACGGCGTGTTCGGAACACGGCGCTTCCATCGCTGCGTGGAAGGCAACTGTGTCGGCATGATCCTGTGTCCGGCGCCGGTCGAGGACCGGCGTCAGGTCAGCACCACCGCCAAACCACCAGCGTGAGGTCACGACCATCCGCGTGTTCATGTGAACGGCCGGCACGTTCGGGTTCTGAGGATGCGCGATCAGCGAGATACCCGACGCCCAGAAGTTCGGGTTCTCATCGGCGCCGGGGATCTGCTTTCGAAACTCCGGCGCGAACTCGCCATGCACGGTCGAGGTATGCACACCGACCTTCTCGAACACGCGGCCCTTCATCAGGCTCATGACACCGCCACCGCCCTTGGCGCCCGAGTGATCGGTCCGCTCCCAGGGTGTCCGCGTGAACCGGCCAGCCGCCCGGTCCGACAGCGGTGCGCCGTCCGGCAGATCATCTTCCAGCGTCTCAAACGACGCGCAGATTTCATCGCGAAGCTGACCGAACCAGGCCGGCGCGCGCTCCTTCCACGCGGCAAGGTCTTCCGGCGAAGGTGCAACGTAATCAGCTGGTAAGTCTCGCGGCTGAACTGCGGACATTTGGCATGCCTCATCTGCGGGAGTGGCTGTCGCTCGGGCGAAGTCTCCCCTATATACGCGTCACCGCCCGCCCGCGAGCCGGCGGCAGCGCCCTAAGCTCTACATATTAAACGTACTGGCGCTTGGGCGCGTCAGACAGACGACGCCGGGCCTCATGTGCGCCCATGCCGCTCGACGCACTCGCCCTATTTCCGCGTCACCGCAAACGCAAGAACAGGTCGGACATGGCGTTCCAAGCCAACATTCCGCTGCTTCGCTGGCTTGAGGGACAGGTCAACCCGTTCCCGGCAGCCGAGCCCGAAAAGCCGCCCACGACGTTCTGGGCGTTCATGCTCCACTTCGCGCGTCCGTTCCAGACGTGGATTTTGCTCGCGATGGCACTCACCATCACGGTCGCGATCCTCGAGGTGCTGCTGTTCTGGGGCATCGGCCAAATCATCGACTGGATCGGCACGTCAGACCGCGCGACGTTCTTCGAGACGCACGGCACTTGGCTGTTGCTGCTCGGGCTACTCGCGCTTGTCATCCTGCCGGTGCTGAACTTCCTGAATGATGCGATCTATCACAGTGCGATCTTCGGCAACTTTCCCATGCGTAATCGGTGGGAAGGGCATCGGTACCTGCTGCGCCAGTCCGTGCAGTTCTTCCAGGATGACTTTGCAGGACGCGTCTCGACAAAGGTCATGCAATCGGCGCTCGCGATCCGCGAGATCGTCATCAAGATTGCTGAGATCGGCTGCTACGTCGGCACCTATTTC
This sequence comes from Pseudomonadota bacterium, assembly GCA_039816475.1. Lineage (GTDB taxonomy): Bacteria > Pseudomonadota > Alphaproteobacteria > Rhizobiales > Hyphomicrobiaceae > JBCBWG01. Next base: position 9,543 of record JBCBXS010000036.1, read on the forward strand.
CTGACGGCGGTCATCATGTTCGCGATCGCCGACTGGCGGCTTGCGTTGCCGATGCTCGTCTGGCTCGGGTGCTATGCCGCCACGCTGTGGTTCTTCCTGCCGAAGATGGCGAAGGTCGCTGAAGAGCAAGCCGAGCTTCGATCCGTCGTCACCGGCCGCATCGTCGACAGCTACACGAACATTACAACCGTCAAGATGTTTGCCCACGGCCAGCGCGAAGACGCCTACGCGCGCGAAGGCATGGAGCCGTTCCTCACGAACACGCATCTGCAGATGCGGCTCGCAACGCTGCTGCAGACAGCGCTTGTCATCCTGAATGCCGGGCTGATCACGTCAGTGGCCGGGCTCGGCGTCTGGCTCTGGTCCGGCAATCTGGTAACCGCCGGGGCAATCGCATTCGCTGTCGGCCTGGTGCTCCGCCTGCAGGGCATGGCCCACTGGATCATGTGGGAGACAGCCAACCTGTTTGAGAACATCGGCACGGTGCGAGACGGCATCGATACGATCGCGCGTGAGCGTGCCGTTGTGGATGTTCCGGACGCAAAACCGCTGCAGGTGACAGACGCTGCGATCTCCTACGACCGGATCGTGTTCGACTACGGCAAGATGCGCAGCCCGGAGACCAACGCCGACGCAACGGTCCCGCCCCGCCGCGCTGCGCCCCGGGTCATTGATCAACTCTCACTCGACATCAGGGCTGGCGAGAAAGTCGGGCTGGTCGGGCGGTCAGGCGCCGGCAAGTCGACGCTCGTCAATCTGCTCCTGCGCTTCTACGACCTCGAAGCGGGTGCGATCCGGATCGACGGGCAGGACATCTCGCAGGTCACGCAGGAAAGCCTGCGCGCCAACATCGCGATGGTGACGCAGGATACATCGCTGCTGCATCGCTCCGTGCTCGACAACATCCTGTACGGCCGTCCAGACGCATCGCCCGAGGCAGCGATCGCGGCTGCCAAACGCGCAGAGGCGCACGACTTCATTCTGGACCTCGCCGACGGCAAGGGCCGCACCGGTTACGATGCCCACGTCGGCGAGCGCGGCGTGAAGCTTTCCGGCGGTCAACGCCAGCGGATCGCGATCGCCCGCGTGCTCGTCAAAGACGCGCCGATCCTGATCCTCGACGAGGCGACCAGCGCACTCGATTCAGAAGTCGAAGCTGCGATCCAGGAGCAGCTCTACAATCTGATGGAGGGCAAAACGGTCATCGCCATCGCGCATCGGCTATCGACGATCGCCCAGATGGACCGGCTCGTCGTTATGGATCAGGGCGCGATTATCGAGGACGGCACGCACGACGCGCTGATCGAGAAAGGGGGTCTTTACGCTGATCTTTGGACACGGCAGTCAGGCGGATTTCTGTCGTCAACAGAGACCTCGGAGGCTGCTGAGTGACCGATGAGCCCTCGCAACCCGATCAACGCCCGAACGCATTTGGCCTGATCCGATCGGACTTTGCGCGCGGTGGCGCTGCGATCCGTCGGGGGCTCGCGCGCGCACGGTCGACACCGGCCGGCGCGAGCCTCGGCTTCGCGTGGTTGTTCCGGCCGTTCGAGCGCTGGATCGATCCGTTCAAAGCAGAGCCGGATGCCAAGCCGCCCCGGAAGGCCCTCGCCTTTATCTGGTTCTTTATGAAGCAGGCGCCGGGTCCGTTCGCGCTGCTGATCGGCCTCAGCCTGATGATGGCGATCGTCGAAGTCGGCTTTTATGCCGGTGTCGGCCTGCTGGTCGATCTGCTTGCGAGCGCAAATCCTCAGACGCTCTGGACCGACATGCCCTGGCTGTTCGCAATCATTCTGGGCGCGATGCTTATCCGGATGGTCGCGCCGATGGTGAACGCGCTGATCGTCGACCTGACGATTGTCCCGGCCGTCTTCTCGATGGTGCGGTGGCAGCTTCACCGCGGTGTGCTGCGCCAGAGCTACAGCTACTTTCAGGATGACTTCGCCGGCCGTATCGCAACCAAGGTCATGCAATCGGGCCCCTCGGTCGGCGATTTCCTGCTGATCTTTATCCAGGGCTTCGGCACGTTTGCGATTTACGGGATCGCATCGATCGGGCTGTTCGCAGCCCTCGATTGGCGGCTGGCGCTTCTGCTCAGCGTCTGGTTCGCCGCCTACTTCACCGCGATCTATGTCACCGTCGGGCCGATCCGCGAGCGCTCTCGGCAACAGAGTAACGCCCGGGCCGTCGTCAACGGCCGGATCGTCGATAGCTACACCAACATCCAGACGGTCAAACTCTTCGCCGGCACAAAGCACGAAGACGGCTTCATAAAAGACGCGATCCAGCAGCAGATCGGTCGATTATGGGCCGTCGGCCACTACGTCGTCGGTCTGCGCATCGTGCTCGCGTTATTGAGCAGCGCGCTGATGCTCGGCGCCGTCCTCATCTGCATCTCGCTCTGGCAGGCGGGGATGATGACTGTGGGTGCCGTCGCGATCGTGCTCGGGTTGATCTTGCGGCTCAACCACATGTCGAACTTCATCTCGCAGCAGATCAACAACCTCTATCGCGAACTCGGCACGATCCAGGACACGATCGATACCGCCTGTCAGGACGTGCTGGTCACCGACAAGCCGGACGCGCATCCCCTGCCGCCGATTGGCGGGCGGATCCGGTTCGACGACGTGCGGTTCACCTATGGCGGACGCGCGGCGGCTGTGCACGGCGTCACGCTTGATATCGCGCCGGGCGAAAAGATCGGCTTCGTCGGCCGTTCCGGTGCCGGAAAGACGACGCTCATCAATCTGTTGATCCGTCTCTATGACCTCGATGCGGGTCGCATCCTGATCGACGGCCACGACATCGCCGATACGACACAGGAAACGCTGCGCCGTGCGGTCAGTGTCGTGACGCAGGACACGTCGTTGCTGCATCGCTCGCTCCGCGACAACATTGCTTACGGACGTGAGTTCGCCACCGACGAGCAGGTGATCGCGGCGGCAAAACGGGCGAACGCGCATGCGTTCATCGGCGGCCTCAGCGACGCGGCCGGGCGCACCGGCTACGACGCCCATCTGGGCGAGCGTGGCGTGAAGCTGTCGGGCGGGCAGCGCCAGCGGATTGCGCTTGCCCGCGCCATCCTGAAAGACGCGCCGGTGCTGGTGCTGGACGAGGCGACATCGGCGCTGGACAGCGAGGTGGAGGCGCAGATTCAGACTGCACTCGACCGGGCGATGGAGGGCAAAACCGTGCTGGCCATCGCGCACCGCCTGTCGACCCTGACAGAGATGGACCGCATCATCGTCATGGACGCCGGCCGCATCGTCGAGGAAGGCAGCCATGACAGTCTGCTCGCCCGTGGCGGGCTCTATGCAAAATACTGGAACCGGCAGTCGGGGGGCTTTATCCGGGCGGAAGCTGCGGAGTAGGGCCTGATGCCGGAACTGACCATCGAGCGCCTTGGCGCGCAGGGTGACGGGGTCGCGAGCGGCCCCGTCTTTGTCGCGCGGGCCCTGCCCGGAGAGGCCGTGGAAGGTGACGTCGTCGAGGGGCGGATGGACGCGCCGCGCATCATCGAACCATCCCCCGCACGCGTCAAAGCGCCCTGCGCGCATTACAAGGCCTGCGGTGGCTGCGCCGTTCAGCACGCAAGCGATGATCTGGTCGCGGACTGGAAGCGCGGGTTGGTGCAACACGCAATGGCCCAACACGGCGTGGAGGCGGAGGTTCTGGCGCCCATCACCTCGCCTGCGGCGGCCCGTCGGCGTGTCGGTATCAGCGCGCGGCGCACGAAGTCAGGAGCGCTGGCGGGGTTTCACGGGCGCAAGTCCGAGACGATTGTCGATGTGCAGCACTGCCATGTGCTGGACCCGGCGCTTGCCCCGGCCTTTGACATCGCGCGGCATCTGGCGCGCACCGGCGCCTCGCGCAGCGCCGAGTTGAGCGTGATGGCGACAGCGTCGCTGGACGGTCTGGATGTTGCTGTGATCGGCGGCAAGCCGCTTGAGCCATCACAGCAGGCAGAGCTGGGCCTCTACTGCGGCGCGCATGGTATCGCTCGGCTGACCTGGAATGACGAAGTGATTGGCCTGCGCCACCCACCACGGCAAGCGTGCGGCCCGGCGCATGTCGTGCCCCCGCCGGGCGCTTTCCTTCAGGCGACCGAACACGCGCAAACGGTGCTTCAGGACGCGGTGCTCGCTG
>JBCBXS010000370.1:0-2686 GCA_039816475.1 Pseudomonadota bacterium
GCCGCGTTCCGGCATCGATCAGGCAGACTGACAGCCCCTCATCAGCGGCGCGTTTCGCAGTCCACAATCCGACTGCTCCGCCACCAACAACAAGAACGTCATGCATGGGGTCACGGGTGGGTGAATACGACAACGGGATCAAAGACGACGGCGAAGGTCATTCGGTTTCGTTCAACGCGCACGGGGTTCCGATCTCGAGCGTCTTCGGCGATGCTTACTTCGCTTATCAGAACGGTTTTGAAGAGACCAAAGAAGTCTTCCTCGGCGGCAACGACCTTGCGGGTCGGTGGGCTTCAGGCGGCGCCCTTCGGATTGGCGAACTGGGCTTCGGGACCGGCTTGAATTTCATCGCGACGTTGCAGGCGTGGCGTGATCGCCAATCTCCGGTGGACGCTAAGCACGCGGGCGACAGTGCCGAGCCGAGGCTCTCCTACGTCGCCTTCGAACAGCATCCGCTCGATGCCGACGACGTGCGTCGCGCGCTGGGGCCCTGGCCCGAACTCGCGTCGTTTGTCGACGAGCTGCTTGCGTTCGATCCGCCGGTCAGCGGGCGCAACGATCGCATCTTTCCCGACGTCGATCTGCAGGTGCACATCGGCGATGCGCGTTCGATGGTTCGCGATATGACCGACGGTGTCGATGCCTGGTACCTCGATGGTTTCGCGCCGAACCGAAACCCGGAACTCTGGGGCGAAGAGTTGATGGCGGACGTTTTCGAGCGAACGGCACCCGGCGGTACGTTTTCGACCTACACCGCGGCCGGCTGGGTCCGCCGAAATCTGCAAGGCGCCGGCTTTGATGTCAGCAAGGTCCCGGGCTACGGCTCAAAGCGCGAGCGCCTCCAGGGCGTAAAGCCCGGGCCCTGAAAGCGCCCGAGATCCGAATGCGGTGGCGCTGCAATCCGGCCGTCGGCCGCCTAACCCGCGCGCCTGCGCCTGGACGCTCTTAACCATATGCTGAGACGATTCGCTTAAGCGACGCCTGATCGGTTCAGGGCCGGTATGACCGGCGTGAGGCCGAGTGACGGCGGCAGCGGGCACGGTTGCGCAACGCCGGCCCGGAGGGTGCAGCAAGCGTTCGAGAGCCGGGCGGCAGGACGAACTCCGTGATCCACATCAGGCCGATATTGCTGACGTCGGGCATCGTGCTCTGCTTCATCGCAGCCGCGATGCTTCTGCCGACGATTGTCGATCTCTCCGATGGCGAGCCGGGCTGGAAGGTCTTCTTCGCCTCGTCCCTGCTCACATTCTTCATCGGCGGACTGCTCATCCTCATCAACTGGGACGACGACCCGCCTGAACTCGGCATCAAGGAGGGCTTCCTGCTGACAACGATCATCTGGTTGATGGTCGCGACGTTTTCAGCCGTGCCGTTCGCGGGCCTAGGCCTGCCGATTGCCGACGCGTTCTTCGAGGCCATGTCGGGGCTGACGACAACCGGGGCGACGGTCCTGACGCGGCTTGAGGTTCTGCCGCGCGGGCTTTTGCTCTGGCGAGCGCTCCTTCAGGGGCTTGGCGGTCTCGGGATCGTGGTCACGGCGCTTATTGTTCTGCCGTTTCTGCGCGTTGGCGGCATGCAGCTCTTCCAGACCGAAAGCTCCGAGCGCAGCGAGAAAGTCCTCCCCCGCGCGCTTGAACTCGTCAGCGCAACGGCCGGTATCTACGCGTTCCTGATCCTCGCGTGCCTGTCGCTCTACCTCGCTTTCGGCATGACGCCGTTCGATGCGATCTGCCACGCGATGACGACTGTCGCGACGGCCGGCTTCTCAACGCACGACCAAAGCTTCGGCTACTTCACGTCGCCGGCTCTGCAGTGGACCGGCGTCGTCTTCATGGTCCTCGGTGCGCTACCGTTCGTGATCTTTATCCGGACGCTCCGTGGCGAACCGCAAGCGCTCTATCGGGACGCACAGGTGCGCGGCTATCTCTTCCTGCTGCTGGTCGTGACGTTGATCGTCACGTTCTGGCTGATGGCAAATCAGAACGCACCGTTCTTCGAGGCGCTGCGCAAGGCCGCCTTCAACGTCGTCTCGATTACGACGACAACCGGGTATTCGACCGACAACTACGGCGCTTGGGGGCCGTTTGCTGTCGGGCTGTTCTTCATCCTGATGTTTATCGGCGGCTGTTCAGGCTCGACGGCCGGCGGCATCAAGCTTTACCGACTGCAGGTCGCGGGCACGCTTTCGCGCAGCCACTTCCTGCATCTGATGAGTCCGAACCGGATCGTGACGCTCACCTATAACAAGCGGCGCTTGCCGGCCGACGTGCCGTTCTCGGTCGTGGCGTTCCTTGCGATCTACATGACCACCGTCGGCCTTTTCACGGTCATCCTCGCAGCGCTCGGGCTCGATCTCGTCACCTCGCTGTCGGCATCTGCGAGCGCGGTTGGCAACGTCGGGCCTGGCCTCGGTCCGATCGTCGGGCCGGCCGGGAACTACTCCACGATCCCTGCGGCTGCGAAATGGATCCTTGCCTTCGCCATGTTGCTCGGCCGCCTTGAGCTGTTCACCGTGCTCGTCCTGCTGCGCCCGGAATTCTGGCGCAACTGACGCTGCAGCACGTGGTATGGCTGTCGGTGAGCGAAGTCGCTGATGCCGGGGGTGTTTTCTTGTGACAGCCAACTCTGCCGCGAATGTCATCACATCGATTGATGATCTTGAGGCGCGCTACGGCCCGCCGGTAAC
>JBCBXS010000371.1:0-2680 GCA_039816475.1 Pseudomonadota bacterium
AGGAGGCCGATGTCGACAAGCTTCTTCAGATACACCGACGCTGTCTGACGCTTTGCGATGTCAGTTTCGACGAGGTTCGCGATCCGCACATACGGCTGCCGGAACAGAAGCTGCACCAGCTCGTGTGAGTAGATCTTCGGAAGCTCGGCCTGCACGTGCGCGCTGGTGTGCTGCATGAGTTCAAGGATCGACGTGACCTTGCCGTTCGTCCAGCGCGCGGTCTCAGCGACGCCTTTGACGATGTAGGCAAGCCATGGCTGCCAATCGCCCGAGCGCGTGACACCTGCAAGCCGCTGATAGTACTCAGCCCGCGTCGCGAGCAGGTATCGCGAGAGGTACAGCGTCGGCATGTCCAACAGCCCTTCCTGGATGAGGAGCAGCACGTTGAGGATGCGCCCGGTCCGCCCATTGCCGTCGGCAAACGGGTGGATCGCTTCGAACTGGTAATGCAGCACAGCCATGCGAACGACCGGATCAAGATCCGTATCGGACGCGTTGGCAAACGCCTCCCAGTTCCGCAGGAGGTCTCTCAAGCGATCCGGATCATCGGGTGGCGTATAAATCGCCTCGCGCGTCACCGGGTTCGCCAGAACCGTTCCGGGCATCGACCGGACCTGCATGTCGACGCCCTTGATGATCGTACAAATCTCCGTCGCCGTGCTGGTGTTCAGCGGACGCTTGTCGAGGCACTCGAACCCGTGACGCAGCGCCGTGCGATACCGCAGCGCCTCCTTCGTCGCCGGGTCCGCCCGCTCCTCGTCAATGCTCGCTTCGCGGAACAGCTCATCGTTCGTCGTCACGATGTTTTCGATTTCGGACGACGCCTGCGCCTCCAGGATCGGAAGCAGGTTGATGAGCACGCTCGAGTCCGGGATCAGCCGGTCGGCGGACTTCTGCTCAGCCAGTGCTGCGCGCGCTTCGATGACGAGCTTGAGAAGTGCAGGCGTCTCGAGCTCGGCCTTCGGCGGGAGCGGGGGCAAGGTGTTGTAGGCCACGCGCGGGTCAGGACCGGCGGGGCGCGCCGCCTTTCGCTTCCGCTTGGTTTGCGGTGTCCGCTTGGTTATGACGGGCGCTGACATGTCGACATTCCTTAAGTTCATCGACATGTCTAGCAACACGTGTCGATCGCGTCGACATGTTTGACTGAATGTGTCGACAAAATCTTATTTCATCGACACATAGCTGACGACATGTCGATCGCATCGATATGAGCCCGCTGATATGTCGATCTTTTTACGTTCTATCGACATGGCCAGCCCACGCGGAAGCCCCTTGACCCGCCCGGGCCCGCGCGGTCTCTACCGCCGACAACAGAGCTGAACCTGCGGCAATCTCAATGGCGACCGAGCGTTACAACGCCCCCGAACGGGAACCCCACTGGCAGTCCGTGTGGGCCGAGCGCGATACGTTCGCGACGCAGACCGACCCCTCGAAGCCGAAATGCTACGTCCTCGAGATGTTCCCGTATCCCTCCGGGCGCATCCATATCGGTCACGCTCGCAACTACGCGATGGGCGACGTCCTCGCCCGGTACAAGCGCGCAAAGGGCTTCAACGTTCTGCATCCGATGGGGTGGGATGCGTTCGGGATGCCGGCAGAAAATGCTGCGATGCAGAACCAGACGCATCCGGGGACGTGGACGTACGCCAACATCGACACCATGCGGTCGCAGCTGAAGTCGCTCGGCCTTGCGATCGACTGGAGCCGCGAGTTCGCAACCTGTGATGTCGACTACTACAAGCACCAGCAGGCGCAATTCCTCGACTTCCTCGAGAAGGGCATCGCGTATCGCAAATCCTCGAAGGTGAACTGGGACCCCGTCGACCAGACCGTGCTCGCAAACGAGCAGGTGATCGACGGCAAAGGCTGGCGCTCCGGCGCCGACGTTGAGCAACGCGAACTCACCCAATGGTTCCTCAAGATTACCGACTACGCGCCAGAGCTTCTCGACGCACTCGACGGCCTTGAGAACTGGCCGGAAAAAGTCCGAACGATGCAGGCCAACTGGATCGGCAAATCGCGCGGGCTTCAGATGACCTTCGCCCTGACCGAACCAACCGCTGGCTTCGATGGCATCGAGATCTATACGACACGACCGGACACACTCGCCGGCGCAAGCTTTATCGCGTTGGCGCCCGAACATCCGCTTTCCAAAGCGCTGGCCGAAAAGAACGACGCGCTTGCAGCCTTCAACGTCGATGTCCGCCGCACCGGCACATCGGAAGAAGACATCGAGCGGGCCGAGAAGCGTGGCTTCGACACGGGCCTGAAGGTCGAAAACCCCGTCCGGCCGGGCGAAACGCTTCCGGTCTACGTCGCGAATTTCGTCCTCATGGACTACGGCACCGGCGCAATCTTCGCGTGCCCGGCACACGATCAGCGTGACCTCGATTTCGCGCGCAAGTACGGCTTGCCGGTCATCGACACATTTGAAGCACTTGAGGAGCCGGTGCCTGTCGCGAATGAGGCCTTCGTCCCTGCGAAGACCGAAAAAGTGCGCTTCATCGACCAGCCGGCCGGTGTCGATATCGCGACCGGTCAGGACGCGATCGACGCGACGATTACGTGGGCGGAAGACAATGGCATTGGCGAGGGCCAGACCCAATTCCGCCTGCGGGACTGGGGCATCTCGCGGCAACGCTACTGGGGGTGTCCGATCCCGGTTGTGCACTGTGACGCC
>JBCBXS010000372.1:0-2677 GCA_039816475.1 Pseudomonadota bacterium
AGCGGTCGCGCCGTCTGCGACGACAGCGGACACGGCCTCGGAATTGCGATCGAACACGACGGCCTCGTGGCCCGCGCGCATGATCCGGCGTGCGATATTCGCCCCCATGCGGCCGAGCCCGACAATCCCGAGTTGCATTCGATCACCTCGCGTTTGCTGTGAACCAGCCTTCGCGCGCGACCGTTGTCAAACCGGACTTCCGGCGGGGCGCTGTGGATCGGTGTCTCCCGCACGGCGGATCCAACTCAACGGCAGGACGGCGCAATCATGACAACCGACCGGGCCGACATTCCGCCCGACGTCAGCGAGATCATCGCGCTCGCGTGGGATGACGAGACGTCGTTCGAGGCGATCAAGGCGCAGACGGGTCTCGACGAGGAGGACGTGATCGCGCTGATGCGCCGTCACATGAAGCCGTCGAGTTTTCGCATGTGGCGAAAGCGCGTCAGCGGTCGCACCACCAAGCATCGCGATCGGGCGTCGGCTCTAGAACGCCGGCACCGTCTGCCGCCGCCGCTGCATGGCGATGACGAAAGCGAGCAGGAATAGCGCGGGGATATAGAAGATCTCCTTCGGCCAGCGGCTGGCCTCCGCCTTGACTTCCGCGATCACAACCGGCGCGTCACCGTAGAAATCGAACGTCTCTCCGAGCTTGGCGAATTTCGACCCAAGCGCCGGTTCTTCAAGCTTCATGGCGCCGCCGTCTTCGGCCGCGGCGAGACCCAACGCCTTCAAGCGCGCTTCTCCTGTGTCGCCGTCGCCGACTTCGATCGGGACCTCCGTCTGGATTGTTCGATCCGCATCGTTGAAGTCCGGACCGCTGACGACGAGGCGAAGCTCGGAGCCCGGTGCTGCTCCACCGACGATGCGGTTGAGTTCGACGCCCTTCGCGCTGGTGAAGGGGGGTGAGACCTGATCGAGGAAATAGCCCGGCCGAAACAGCGTGAACGCGATCAGCAACAGCGCGAGCGACTCCCACCACCGGCTCTTTGCAAAGAAGTAGCCCTGGGTTGCGGCGGCAAACAACATCATCGCAATGACGGCAACGACGAAGACAAACACCGCTTTCGCAGCCGACACATCGATCAGCAGCAGCTCGGTGTTGAAGATGAACAGGAACGGCAGCAGCGCCGTCCGGATATCGTACATAAAGCCCTGCACGCCGGTCCTGATCGGATCGCCGCCTGAGATGGCAGCGGCGGCGAATGCCGCGAGCCCGACCGGCGGCGTGTCGTCGGCGAGGATGCCGAAGTAGAACACGAACAGGTGGACTGCGATCAGCGGTACGACGAGGCCGCTTTTTGCACCGAGTGCGACGATGACCGGCGCCATCAACGACGAGACAACGATGTAGTTTGCCGTCGTCGGCAGGCCCATGCCGAGGATGAGGCTCATGAACGCGACGAGGATCAGCATGACCATCAGCGAGCCGCCGGAGAGGAACTCGACGAATTCTGAAATCACCTGATGCAAGCCGGTAAGCGACACCGTCCCGACGATGATCCCGGCGACCGCCGTTGCAACCGCGATCGCAATCATATTGCGCGCGCCCGAGATCATGCCGTCGACCCATTCGCCGACGCCGGTCATGAACGAGGACTGTGTCACGCCCTGCCCGCGGAATAGCGCCTTCAGCGGATGCTGCGTCAGCGCAACGACGATCATCGCAATCGTCGCCCAGAAGGCGGACAGCGTCGGCGACAGGCGCTCGATCATGATGCACCAGATCAGGATCACGATCGGGAGGAGGTAATAGTAGCCGGTGACAGCGACGTCTCCGAGGCGCGGCAATGTCAGTTCGCCCTTATCGGGGCTGTCGACTTCAAGGTCCGGATGGCGAGCCGCGAGCGCAACGAGGAACAGGTAGGCGAGCGCTGCGAGGACAACAGCCACGTAGAACGCCGTCTCCGGCATGGCCGTTTTGATCCATCCGAGGCCGTAGTAGACGGCGGCCGAGAGCACCGCGAGGCCAAGGAAGCCGGACAGGAAGCCGATCAGCTTCTGTGCGATCGTCAGCGTCGTCGGCGGGCGCTCCATGCCCTTCAGGCCGAGCTTCAGCGCTTCAAGATGCACGATGTAGATCAGCGCGATGTATGAAACGAGCGCCGGCAGCAGTGCGTGGAGGATGATGTCGGTATAGGGGACGCCGGTGAACTCGGCGATGAGAAATGCTGCCGCGCCCATGACGGGTGGTGTCAGCTGACCATTCGTCGACGAGGCGACCTCGACAGCACCAGCTTTCTCTGGCGAGAAACCTGTCTTCTTCATCAGCGGAATTGTGAACGTGCCGGTCGTCACGACGTTCGCGATCGACGATCCCGAATAAATGCCGCTCATGGCTGATGCTGCGACTGCAGCTTTGGCCGGTCCACCGCGTAAATGGCCGAGCGCTGCAAAGGCGACCTTGATGAAGTAAGCGCCTGCGCCGGCCTTCTCGAGTATCGCGCCAAACAACACGAACAGGAAGATCATCTGCGCTGAGACGCCAAGCGCCGTACCGAATACGCCTTCGGTCTGCATCCAGTAGTGCCACATCGCCTTGCCGTAGGATGCGCCTTTCCACTGGATCGCCTCGGGCAAATACGAGGACGACCCAAAGAAAACGTACGACATGAAAACTGCGGCCACGATCACGAGCGGCAGGCCAAGAGCTCGGTAGCAGGCAATCATTAAGACA
>JBCBXS010000373.1:0-2661 GCA_039816475.1 Pseudomonadota bacterium
GTTCGATCCGGGGCGACAGGACCGGAAGCCCAATCGCAATGAGCCGGGCGTCGACGTCACCGCGAAAATCCAGCGCGTCAATGGCGCGCGCGGCAACTTCCTGAGTGGCGTCGACCTCAGACTGAGCAAGCGCTCCGGTCAGTTGCAATCGCTGCTGCTGTCGGCGCGGCTCAATGATCGCGCTGTCGCCGAAGTCGGCGTGCAACGCGCGCGGCGACGGTCGGGCCAATCCTACCGACGGCTGGTGCTGCGCTCGAACGATGCTGGCTCGGCGCTGTCGCTGATGGATTTCTACACCAACGCGCGCGGAGGCCGTCTGCGCGTCGACGTCGATCTTGATGCCGTCGGCCCGGCGGACAAACGCGGTCTCGTGACGGTCGAGAATTTCCGCGTGATCGGCGACCCGACGCTCAGCCAGGTGATCAGCACGAGCGCGAACACGCGGCGGCCCGCGATTGCACAGGCGAACCGCGCGGTGCGCCCGCAGGCCTATCAGGAGGCGCTCGACTTCGATCAGCTCCGCGTCCCGTTCGCAATCGGCCATGGTCAGCTCGTCATTTTCGATGCGGAGTTGCGCGGGCCAAACCTCGGGGGAACGCTGCGAGGCAAAGTCGACCTCCGCCGCAAGACCTTGGACCTTGGCGGGACGTATTCCCTGCTACAGGGCCTGAACGCGATGCCGCGCTACGTGCCGGCGCTCGGACCGCTGCTGACGGGCACGCGCGGCGAGGGCCTGCTCGGGCTGACGTTCGCGATCCAGGGGCCGACGAGCCGGCCGGAGGTGATCCCGAACCCGCTCTCAATCGTCGCGCCCGGCATTATCCGCGAGTTCTTCCAGATGGCCCCGTTGCAACCGGAAGTCGTGCCGCGCGGGCCAGCCGCCTCAGGCGCTGCGCGCGCGCGGCGTCTGAACGGGCGCGGGTCGCGACGTGGGTCTGCGACGCGGCGTGGGTCGGAGCGGCGATCGGGCGTCACGCAAAACCGTGCGCCGAAGATCATCGGCGGCTGGTCATCCGAGACCACATCGACGCCGACGATTGAGCCGTTCGATCCGAGCAAGATTTTCGACAACGATTAACGCGCGTTCGCCGTCGGCAAACGAGCCTGGCTGGCAACTCTGCGCGCCGCTTACTCCTCCGGCCGCAACAGCACGTGCCGCTTCTTGCCCATCGACAACTTGATGACGCCGTCGCCGGTCAGGTCCGAACGCGAGAGCTGACGCCCTTCGTCCGTGACGCGCTCGTCGTTGATGCGTAACGCGCCGCCCTTGATCTGCCGTCGCGCCTCACCGTTTGACTTGACGAGCCCTGCTGTCACGAACGCTGCAAGAGCGCCGATCCCGCCTTCAAGGTCACCGGCCGCAATCACCACGGTCGGCAGGTCCTCTGCGATGGCGCCTTGTTCGAACGTTTGACGCGCGGTCTCAGCCGCCTTGTTGGCTTCAGCGCGACCGTGGATCAGCGCCGTCGCCTCGGTCGCAAGGACCTTTTTCGCCTCGTTGATCTCGGCTCCTGAAAGTGCGGCGAGCTTCGCGATTTCATCGAGCGGGAGCGTCGTGAACAGCTTCAGAAAGCGCTCGACGTCGGCGTCTTCTGTGTTGCGCCAGAACTGCCAGTACTCCCACGCCGACAGCATGTCGTCGTTGAGCCAAATCGCGCCATCCGCCGTCTTGCCCATCTTCGCACCTGACGCCGTCGTCAGAAGCGGGCAGGTCAACGCGTAGAGCTGATGCGTGCCCATGCGTCGTCCGAGATCGATCCCGGTGACGATGTTGCCCCACTGATCGGAGCCGCCCATCTGCGTATTGCAGCCATAGCGCCGCGCAAGTTCGACGAAGTCGTAGCTCTGCAAGAGCATGTAGTTGAACTCGATGAACGAGAGTTCCTGTTCGCGCTCAAGTCTCAGGCGGGCTGAATCCATTGTCAGCATGCGATTGACGGAGAAGTGCCGCCCGACATCGCGCAGAAATTCGATGTAGTTGAGCGGCGCCAGCCACTCCGCGTTGTCGACCATGATCGCATCGCTCGTGCCATCGCCGAACGTGACAAGCTTCTCGAAGACGCGCTGCATCCCCTGCTTGTTCGCCTCGATCTCTTCGAGCGAGCGAAGCTGTCGCGTCTCGTCCTTACCGGAGGGATCGCCGACGCGGGTCGTGCCGCCGCCCATCAGAACGATCGGTTTGTTCCCGCTCTGCTGCAGCCAGTGCAGCATCATGATCGAGATCAGCGATCCGATGTGCAGCGATCGAGCGGTGCAATCGTAGCCGACGTAGGCGACGATCTTGCCGTCGTGGCCGAGCGCGTCGAGCCCTTCCGTATCGGACATCTGATGCACGAACCCGCGCTCCGTCATGATGCGCAGGAAATCTGAGGACGGCGTGTGATCGGACATGGGACGATGGTGTCGGGCTGGAGGGCTGACGCAGCCGCCCCGTATAGGCGCGTGGTCGCGGAGCGTCTAGCGGCAGGCCGGTGCCCGGGATACGGTCGCGGCTTCCGAACCACGATGACGCGAGTGTTGAGAACTCATGGGCGCTGTCCGCTGCGCAATCGGCCTGATGTCCGGCACGTCCATGGACGGCATAGATGTCGCCATGCTCGAGACGGACGGCGAAGAGCATATCGAGCGGTTCGGCAGCCTGACCGTGGCCTATCCCGACGA
>JBCBXS010000374.1:0-2633 GCA_039816475.1 Pseudomonadota bacterium
CGTTCGCGCTGAACTCAGGGGGCTTGCCCATCGACGGTGATCTGGAAGCCGGGGACACGGTCACGCTGGCCGACCTCGATGCGCCTCTGCTGATCTCCGGCGTTGCTGCAGACGGAGAAGGCAATCCGGGCTCTGTGGCTTTGACGCTGAGCGGTCCGAACGGCTTCAGCATTTCGAAAGTTGAAAACGTCACACCGTTCGACATTTCGTTCGACGGCGCACCGCTTGAGCCGGGCGACTACACTCTGGAGGCCGTGGCCTTTGGGGGTGCCGGGCAGACGGGCGGCGAACTCGGGACGCAGACGATCGCGTTCACGGTTGCCGACGGCTCCGATCCGGGTGACCCGGTTGATCCTCCGGGCCCGGCCGACGGAAGCGTCACCTGGGCGATCGCGAGCCAGGCTGACGACAAGGAATCGTCCGGCAGCGTGAATTCGAACGACCTCGAGTTCCGGGATGGTGACAGCATCGCCTTGCGCTTCACCGGCGGAGACCTGCCGGATGGCGCGGAAGTCACCCGGGCGCAGATCCAGTTCACGGCGGAGAACGACTCGGATGCGCAGGCGCAACTCGAGATCCTGCTTGCCAATACGCAAGCCGGGCTTGGAAACGCGCAGGATGTGTTCGATTTCGTCTCGAAGTCCTCGACCACGCAGGCCTGGGACGAGGCACTCAACGATGGCGATACCGTCACCATCGATGTGCTGCCGCTGCTCGAGCAGGTCTACGGCGACGGCCTCGCAAACCTCGACGGCGGCGATACCGTGGGCCTTGAGCTCGAGATGTCCGGTCTTGACGGCGAAGAAGTGCACACGTTCTCGGGCCCGGGCGGCAACGGTCCGAAGCTGATCCTCGATTACGCGACGAACAACGACGACGTCGTCTAGCGTTCTCGAAACGCGAGGCCGGCAGCGCGCCGGCCTCGCCTGCCCCGACCCGACCGGCACTTTTCGGCACCAATCCGACGCAACCCATCGACTTTCTCCCGCGCGTTCATCGACGTGCGGTCGCGAATCATTCGTCACTCGCCGCAATCAAACGGACACTCACGTGCCCTTGCGATCGCGCGGTGTTTGCTTGGCCCGTGCTGATCAGGCGGAGAGAGACGATGAAGCTACGTCACACAGCCTATGTTTTCGCCGCTGCGCTCGGAGTGGTGATCTCAGGAGCGGGCGCTGCCCTCGCCGACGGTCACGGCTCCATGAAGGACGGCCACGTCGCCTCGTCGTGCGGCCACGGTCACTTCCAGGGCTCTTATATCGGCCTGCACGGCGGTTACGGACGACACTCAACAGATGCCGACGGCGCCGGAAACGCTGATGGCGACGACGACGATCGCGGCTGGTTCGGTGGCTTCCATTCCGGCTACGACTACCAGTGCGGTCGCTGGGTGATCGGCTATCAGTCCGACACGAGCTTCGGAAGCATGGAGACATCGGTCACGACGCCGGCCAGCGCGACACAGACGCTGCATAGCGATATCTCGACACTGTCGACTTTGCGCGGACGGATCGGCGTCACGCTCAATCCGCACACGCTGTTCTATGCAACGGCCGGGTTCGCCTTCGCCAACATCGATTACGAGATCGTCGACACCAGTGCGACCGGTTTGAGTGACAGCACCGACGACTTCGTCTTTGGCTTCGCCGTCGGCGGCGGCGTTGAGTTCAAGCGCCGCAACTGGCGTATTCGCGCTGACCTGCTCTACATCGACCTCCGCGAAGAGAGCCAACGATTTACCGGCTCCGCATCGTGCACCGGCACTTGCGTGGCTGATGTTGATATCGACGACGATTTCTTCGTCGGCCGGATTGGCGTCTCGTACGACTTCAACCTGTTCGACATGTTCCGTCGCACGCCGTCGCCTGAACCGCTCGGCTGATCGGCGCAACAGACACTCTGCACTACAAAGGCCCGCTCATCAGCGGGCCTTTTTCGTTTCGCGTTACCGGCGACACGCCAAGGAGCCCCAACGCGCCATAGCCGCCATGCCCCACACCTAGGCCAGGGGCATCCGTCCCCCCTCCCTGTCGAGACGGTTGGCGTGGCTGTTCGGGCCGCCGTCGCTCGCGATCCCCTCCTGTCATCCCGGCCGGAGCGGGGCAGCGCGGAGCGCCGGGACCCAGGGCGGCGGGTTCTGTCGCCTGCGGCGGCTTTTCTCGTGGATCCCGGGTCAGCGTTCGGGCTTGGCCCTCACTTGCCCGGGATGACGGGGGTGGTCGGCGCGCCGGTTGCGATCCCCCTCTGTCATCCCGGCTGGAGCGCGTGAGCGCGAATAGCCTGGACCCAGCGCGGCGAGATACTGTTGCCTGCGGCGGCTTCTCTGTTGGGTCCCGGGTCGGCGTTCGGGCTTTGCCCTCACTTGCCCGGGATGACGGTTTGGGTGAACGCGGGCTGAGAGGCAGCGGTAGCCACCCCGAGGCTTCCAGAGCGAGAGCCGAGCGCACCCGCGCGCGAGGCGGGCGTTGGTCGGACGCTCGGTCCCAACCAAGCTTGCGCCGGTTGGACCAAACGAAAAGGGGCCGTCCGGTGTGGGCACCAACTGCACCGACGACGCTAACGTCTTCACGACGGGTATCAACGTGAAGTTCTAAGTCTCCCGCGAGATTTACAAGGCAAGAGGGGCTGCCCAC
>JBCBXS010000375.1:0-2631 GCA_039816475.1 Pseudomonadota bacterium
ATGGGTACTTTTGATGCGCCAGAGCACGGTACGAAGCCAGTCGGTGTCCTGCGGATTGCGGTCAGTCACGACACGCTGGCGACTCACACGGCACAAAGACAGATCGAAAAGACGCTTCGGCATTCGTCACTCCATCGTCTTCTGGAGGTCGCAAGCCGTCCCGACACGCCAGCACGCAAACGGCCGGGCCTGCCCTGGGAAACAGGCCCGTCGGTCGCGTCCGGCGTGTTGGTTCGGATTACGTCGGGAAGAACCGCGGTGCCCCGCGGGAAAGGTGTCGAATGCGCTGCGTTTGGCGGTCTCTTCCCGGTCCGCCTCGCGCAATCGACGCGTGGTGTGCAGTTCGGCTGTCCGAAGTTCAGAACCAAAGAAGACCTTTGAGATCTGACGCGCACCTCACGGATGCAGCTACAGCGTAGCTGCCCCCGCCGGTGGAGGTTATCCACACCGATAACCTAAGCGATTCGACGTTGCGCCAGCCCTGACGAACGGCCACCCCGGACCGTTTGCGCCGGGGCGTGGCCGTCAGACGCCAGCGCGAACAGCCGCCGCCTTTTGCACCGCTTTCTGGACCTTTTCGAAAGCCCGGACCTCGATCTGTCGGATCCGCTCGCGGCTGACGCCGAACTCGGTCGAAAGCTCTTCGAGCGTCACGGTGTCTTCGGAAAGACGCCGCGCCTGGAAAATGCGCCGCTCGCGATCGTTGAGATCGTCCATCGCATCGGACAGGAGCGCTCGGCGCTGTTCCAGCTCTTCGTTCTCGGCGAACGTGACCTCCTGGTTCGGCTCATCGTCGACCAGCCAGTCCTGCCATTCGCCACCGCCTTCAGAGTCGGTTTTCAGCGGCGAGTTGAGCGACGAGTCACCGCCCAGACGACGGTTCATCGAGACCACGTCGTCTTCGCTGACGCCGAGCTTAGTTGCGATCTTCTCGACGTGCTCGGGCTTCAGGTCTCCGTCTTCGAGTGCCTGCAGCTGACCCTTCACGCGCCGGAGATTGAAGAAGAGCTTCTTCTGCGCCGCGGTGGTGCCCATCTTCACGAGGGACCACGAGCGCAGGATGTACTCCTGGATCGAGGCGCGGATCCACCACATCGCATACGTCGCGAGGCGGAACCCACGTTCCGGGTCGAAGCGTTTGACAGCCTGCATCAGGCCGACGTTGCCCTCGGAGATGACCTCACCGATCGGCAGGCCATAGCCGCGATAGCCCATCGCGATCCGGGCGACGAGGCGAAGGTGTGACGTGACGAGCTGCTGGGCTGCGTCGGAGTCGTCGTGCTCCTGCAGGCGCTTGGCGAGCATGTATTCCTGGTTGGGCTCCAGCATTGGAAACCGGCGGATCTCTTCGAGATACCGCGCCAAACCACCGGAACCGTCAGCAACGGTCGGAAGCGATTTCATGTGCATGCGACGCGGCCGAAAGGCAGCGCGCCGTCCCTACTTGAGTGCGTGATCGTTTTGAGAGTTCTGATATCTCAACGTGCGAGCACCACAGTTTCCGTCGATCAAAACGAATAAGGGCTGCCGCAGTTCAGTGGCAAAGCACGATCCCTCTCATCGGCGTGAGCGACGTTGATGAGAAGATAATAACGCAGCTTTCGGGCACGTGGATGTACCGCTGGGAACAGCCCAGTGCCGCAGTAAACAAATTGTAAATGAATTCAGATGCCTAGACGCGTTTGCGGGGGTTCGCTCAGCGGACCCAACCGGCATCCTCTTCGTCTTCGATACGGCGACCGACTTTGCTTTGTGGCCAGAAGATGATGAGCGTCAGGATCGCGAGGTAGACAAACCAGAGCGCGAGATCGAAGCCGCCGATGGTCGGGTTCATGACATTTGCAAACGTCACGAGCAGCATCACCGCCCAGGCAAGCGACACGATGATGAGGCGAATGGACATGAAGCGCGAGCCTGACGGTTTCTCAGTGACAGCGTGTTCAGTGGCTGTCCTTCGAAGGTAGTCGACGCGCCTTAACGCAGCCCGCGCGCGCGCCGCGCGATTTAGTTCAAATTGCCAAGGTCTCGCGGCCAGCCGAGGCTCTGAGCCACATCTGCCATGTCGTCAGGGAGTGGCGCGGCAAAGAGCATTGGCTCGCCGCTTTCCGGATGTTCAAACCCAAGGGTCATTGCGTGCAGCGCCTGGCGTCCCAGCGCGGCAATTGACGTTGCAGCGCCCTCAGGAAGACGGTTCACGCGGGTGGCGAACCCGGCGCCGTAGACCGGGTCGCCAACGACCGGATGACGGATGTGGGCGAGGTGCACGCGGATCTGGTGCGTCCGCCCCGTCTCGAGGGCGAGCGTCATGTCCGAAATCAGCGGTTCCGCGGCATCGCCCGTCGGTTGGACGGCATCCGGTGACGGCCATGAGCGATGCAGCGTGTAATGCGTCACGGCCTGCCGGCCAGCGCCCTCTGCGACGACCGCCATACGCGTCCGGTGCGTGTGGCTTCGCCCGACCGGTGCATTGACCATGCCTTTCGGATGATCGGGTCGGCCCCAGACAAACGCGCGATAATCACGCCGCATACGGCCATCTCGCCCGTGGTTTGCGAACTGCTCCGACAAGTGCTGATGCGCGCGATCGGTTTTTGCGACGACGATGAGCCCGCTGGTGTCGCGATCGAGGCG
>JBCBXS010000376.1:0-2629 GCA_039816475.1 Pseudomonadota bacterium
GGCGCCTCGGGTTTCTGGCGGACCCTTCGCCAAACGAACAGCGCCATCGGCAGCACGAGCAGAACAAGCGCGGCCACCATGATCGGGCCGGAGTATGGCCGCGTGAAGAAGATGCTCGGATCGCCACCGGAGATGATCAGCGACTGGCGGAGCGATGGCTCAGCGAGCGGGCCGAGCACGATCGCCAGCACGGCGGGCGCCAGCGGATAGTCGAGCTTACGCAGCAGATAGCCGACGATGCCGAAGCTCACCATCAGCCACACATCGAACATCTCTTTGCCGGGCGCATAACCGCCGATGAGACAGAGGACAAAGATGATGGGCGCGAGGATCGAGAGCGGCAGCTTCAGGACCCAGATGAATGCTGGGATCAGCAGGATGTTGAGCAGGAGCGCGAACGCGTTGGCGGCATAGAGCGACGCGATGAGCCCCCAGACGAACTCTTTGTTGTCGGTGAAGAGCCGTGGGCCCGGCTCGAGCCCCCAGATGACCATGCCGCCAAGCAGGATCGCAGTTGTCGGCGATCCCGGAATGCCAAGGGTCAACATCGGCAACATCGAGCCGGTGCTGGCCGCGTTGTTGGCCGCTTCCGGGGCGACCACGCCATCGACAGCGCCTTTGCCGAACTCATCCCGCTGCGGCGACATCTGTTTGGCAATGCCATAGGCCATAAGCGAACCCGGCGTCGCGCCGGCCGCCGGCAGAATGCCGACGAAGTAGCCGAGGAACGATCCCATCGTGGCCGTCTTCCAGGACGCGCCGAGCTCGCGGAGGTTTGCCTTCGTCCGCTGCCAGGTCAGCACGGCTTCGGACAGCATGCTGCGGCCGCCGGCTTTGACGTTCTCCTCGATGGTCCAGAGCATCTCTCCGATGCCGTAGATGCCGATCGCGAGGACGAGGAAATTGATCCCGTTCAGGAAGCCGGTTTCGCCGGCGAAGATCATCCGCGGTTCGCCCGAGACGATGTCGAGGCCAACGGTCGCTAATACGAGGCCGATGCAGATCGAGAACAACGTCTTCGCGATGTCATCGCCACCAAGGCCGATGAACGTCGCGAAGGCGAGCAGCATCAGAGCGAATTCTTCAGGCGCACCAAACTTGAGCGCGACGGTCGCAAGCGGCGGGGCGAAGAACGTGAACAGGATGACGGAAATGGTGCCGCCGATAAAAGACGCGACAGCTGCGGCCGTCAGCGCCTTGTCGGCCTGCCCGGTCTTGGCGAGTGGTCGCCCGTCGAACGTCGTCGCGACGGCAGTCGACGCACCCGGAATCCCGAGCATGATCGAGGAGACGGCACCGCCGTACATCGCGCCGTAGTAGATCGCCGCCAGAAAGATCACTGCGCCGGTGGGCGGGACGAGGAACGTGAGTGGCAACAGGATCGCGACGCCGTTGACCGAGCCGAGGCCCGGCATCGCGCCGATGAATAGACCGAGCGCGCAGCCGAACAGCACGAGCATGAGGTTGGTTGGTTCGAAGGCGATCGCGAAGCCGCTCGCCAACAACGTCATGATCTCATTCATCAGCCGTGGTGCCCCCCGCACCGATCAGACGCTGTTGCCGCCGCGCAGGGCGCGCATGCCGGACCGCCCGCCGGTCTCGCGGCGGTTGCGGTGGCTCGCTCATCCGTAAAACAGCGGGAAGATGTAGGCCTCGAAGAAGCCACCGGTCAGGCCCTTCGGCAACGTGATCGTCAGCAGGATCTCGAAGAAGAGAAACGTGACGACTGGCACGATTGCCGCGAACGAGAGCGCCGTCATCCAGCCGTGTCCGCCGAAGAATTTCAGGTAGATCAGCAGGAACAGCGGGAGTGCCAAATAGACGCCGATGCCAGGTAAGCCGAGCACGCGGATGCCGCCGAATAACGCAACAGTCGCGACAAGCAGCGCGGCCACCGCGCCAACGCTCGAGAAGACGCCGCGGTCAAAGAACGGCTCTGTCGATTGCGCGATCGGCCCAATTCGGCGGACCCAGTTGTAAAGCACCCAGCACGCCGACAGCAGCATGCCGAGCGAGAGCCAGAACGGCCAGAAGCCGCCTCCGGGACCTTCATCGGGCACCCAGCCGATCGGCAGCTTTGCCGCCTCGTACATGAAATAGGCCGACAGCGCGATCAGCACGATCGCCATAAGCAGTTCGGCAGACCGAACGGTCATACGGAGGCTCCGGACGGGGCAGTCGGTCGTCTCTGACGCGCCACGAAGTGGGCACGCGGACGTTAAGCTGAGCAACGAAACCCGTTGCGCGGCGACCGGCCCGCACTCGCCTTCACGAGCACGGGCCGGCTTGTTCGGCGGTCAGGCGTCACCCTTTGATGGCGCCCATCTTGACGAGCATTTCCTTGTGCACGTCGCGCTCGCGCTTCCAGTACGCCATCAGATCGTCACCGCTCAGCGGGTCGCCCTGGAGCGCACGCTTGTTGCGATATGTCTGCCACGTCTCTGATTCAAAGACCTTCTTGAACAGGCCCTGATAATACGCGACCGCCTCCGGGCTCATGCCGGGCGCGCCAACAACGGTGCGCTGCATGAAGTAGACGAAGTCCTTGCCCAGTTCCTTGAACGTCGGTGCGTCCTTGAAAAGTCCGATCCGCTCCGGCGTAAAGCAGGCGAGCGGCTTCGTCGTGCCG
>JBCBXS010000377.1:0-2624 GCA_039816475.1 Pseudomonadota bacterium
CGACGCACCGGAAGCCGCATCAATCGCCGCCGTCGACGCGGATGACGTTGCAACGCTCGAAAGCCTTGCCGCGCGTTACTTCATGACCGAGCGGCGTCCGGACGGGCACGTGATCGATCCCGTCGCACGCTTCCATCTCGGCAACGGGGCGCGGCTCGAGCGGATTAACGTGAACGGCGACCTGTCGGTGAAGGGCCTGCGCGAGGCCCACGGCGTTATGGTCAATTACCTTTACGAGCCGCGCGAGATCGAACGAAACCACGAGCAATTCGCGAATGACGGCACGGTCGCCGCGTCGAGAGGCGTCCGCGCGCTTGTGAAGGGACAGGCGGCCGCGGACGCTGCCCGCGCGATCGCATCCGATCTACCCAAAGCCTCATAAGCTCGCCTCGGGCCGGTTCTTGTCTGGCCGGTTGCTGCATGCACTATGCCCCGGCGGAACGGTTGCACACCGTTTGAGTTGGCGTTCGGGAGTGAAACGAGCATGCGTTACGGCGACAAAGACCGCGAGAGCAGCAACGTCGAAGACCGGCGCGGTCGCGGTGGCGGCTTTCGTTTCCCGGGCGGGCTCGGTGGCGGACGCGGTCGGCGTATTCGCATCCCGATGGGTGGCGGCCGTGGCGGCGGGTTCTCGATCACGACATTGCTGATCATCGGTGCGATCATGTTCGCACTCGGGTTCAATCCGCTCGATCTGCTCCGCGGTGGTTTTGGAGGTGGCGGGAGCGGCCAGCCGAACTATACCGAAGCCCCGCAAATGCCGCGGCTCGATCGGGGCCAAGATACCTCGGCCCGCAACAGCCCGTTCCAGTTCCCCGGTCAGACGCCGTCGCAATCGGCTGGCCGGAGCGCGGAGGACGAGTTGGCAACGTTCACAAAACGCGTGCTCGCCGATACCGAAGATGTCTGGAACCGCGTGTTCCAGCAGCTCGGCAAACGCTACGAAGAGCCGAAGCTTGTCATTTTCTCAGGCTCGACGACGACAGGCTGCGGCGTTGGTCAGGCCGCGATGGGCCCGTTCTACTGTCCGCTTGATCGCAAGATCTACATCGACCTTCAATTCTATCGCGAGTTGAAGGAGCGGTTCCGCGCGCCCGGAGACTTTGCCCAGGCCTACGTAATCGCCCACGAGGTCGGCCACCATATTCAATTGCTGCTCGGCATCGCGAACTGGGTGCAGCAAACAAAACAGCGCCTTCCAAAGCGTCAGGCCAATGCCGTCCAGGTGCGCATGGAACTGCAGGCCGACTGCATCGCCGGCGTCTGGGCCAACTTGAACGATCAGCTCAAGAACCGGCTTGAGCCAGGTGACATCGAAGAGGGACTGAACGCCGCCAGTGCCATCGGTGACGATATGATCCAAAGGCGCACAACTGGGCGGGTGGTGCCCGATGCCTTTACACACGGATCGTCCGAGCAACGCGTCCGCTGGTTCCGCAAGGGTTTCCAGAGCGGACGGCTGCAGGATTGCGATACGTTCAATACCCGAGAGCTTTGACGGCCACAGCGCGACTATGGCCCATCGGCAACGCATCACCTGCGGTGCGCGCTGCCGGTCTCGCGAACGCTGAACTCACCCACCACTTCGCTGTAGATCGACCGGAAAGGCGTCAAAGCCTGACGTGTTGAGGACCTGCACGGCGTACCCGGACGGCTTACAGCCATTCTGCTGCGTCGCGGATTTGTTGGGAGTGAATTGGAATGCGTCTCACGCACAGCGCATTGGCTCTCGTGGCCGTCATCGCAACATCAATCAGCTTCGGTTTCACCTCGCCCGCGAATGCTCAGTTCTTCTGGGGCGGCAGCTACGGCGACAACTCCAAATACGACCGCGCCGAGGTCGACTTCTCCGAACGGTACCGGCCGGGCGAAGTCGTCGTCAGCTTCGGTGATCGCCGGCTCTATTACGTGACAAAGCGTGGCCGCGCCGTCAGCTATCCGATTGCGGTGCCGCGCCCGAAGAGCCGTTGGCAGGGCGTCCTCCGCGTGTCGCTGAAGCGGCAGAATCCAGACTGGACACCGACGGCGCGGATGCGTCGCGAAAACCCGAAACTTCCCCGGTTCGTGCCCGGTGGCCACAAGAGAAACCCACTCGGGGTGCGCGCACTCTACCTCGGCTCGACGCTCTATCGGATCCACGGCACGGACGCGCCGTGGACGATTGGCAAGAACGTCTCGAAGGGCTGCATCCGCATGCACAACGAGCACGTCGTCGAGCTCTACAAGCGAGTTGGCGTCGGCGCGAAGGTAACCGCGACCTGGAAGAAGTTTGCCCCGAAGGTGCGTAGCGCCGGGACTTACGCAAAGCGGTCCGACAAGGGTTGGCGTCAGCGCGCCTTCAACTTCTAGCGCTCAGGCTCCTCTTTCCAACGCAGAATGAAACAACGGCCTCGAAAACGCTCCGGGGCCGTTTTGCTTGTCGGCGCCTAATCAATCGGTCACGCTTGATGACATGTCCCGGACGAGCCCGGGCCAAGCAGAAGCAAGCTCGCGAGACCAGACCCAGCGCCATGCCGACATCGCCGCCGACGGACGCCGAACTCCGCCATCTCAAACAGATCGAGCAGAAGCTTCTCTGGCTCGCCTGCTGGACCATTCACAACGCCAACGCGTTGCGTGAGACC
>JBCBXS010000378.1:0-2619 GCA_039816475.1 Pseudomonadota bacterium
CACTGTGGTCGGCGGCAACGGGCGACGCGAAGCGGCGTGCTTAAGCGGCTTGCGGCTGACGGCCTTCGCCTATGCGGCGGCGGACGGGGCGGCTTGCGGGTTTCGATCCGGCATTGCGCGCTGCGGTCTCGCGCTTGCGAATGGCGGACGAGGCCTGCTGGGTCGCTTTGACGAAGCGTTCCCCGATGCTGTCGATATCGCCGCTCGCGAGGATCACGTCGGCTTCGTGCGCCTCAGCGCGGCCTTCGCGACCGCCCTTGTTAAATAATGCGAGCGAGATCCGCTTTTCCATCACGGTGAAGGGGTTGTCGCCGAACGAACCGGATGCGCCCACAACCTTAAGCGCTTCGATGTCGACCCATCGGTATTTCTCGTTGCCGGTCATGGCGTGCACGATCAATTCGTGTGTCGTGAACTCCAGGGTCTTGCCGAGCATAAAGCCGATGCAGACGACCGTTGTTGCAAATGCCGAGAGAGCGACGATGCCCAGAAGCGGGAACATGAAGATCGGTAACTCGTTCGTGACAAACAGAATGGATGTCGTGCTGCCGAGAACCAGTCCGACGAGGGCGAGAACGATCAGGAACGGGTGAAACCGGCCCGGAAGGCGGATCTTCTCAGACGTCGACTTTGACTTCTTGGAGCTGCGCATCGGCTCGCCTCTTGAACACTGCGACCGCGCAAGCCTATCGAACCATTCCTTAAATATGCCTAAGCCCAACTTGCGCCGGCACGAGGCCGCGATGTTTGGTCTACGGCTTAAGTCTGAAGCACTGAGAGACCCGTTTGCGGGGCGGTTGCAAAACCGCCAGCGTTGGGGGACCGTCCGGCAAATTCATCGGCTGTTGACCCGTTCTGCGGCTTTAATCGTCACGGTCCGGCCGCGTGATTGAACCCTGGGAGCCTCGACGATGACCGTCCTCCTTTTCTGCCTCGTTGCTTTCGCCGTCGCCACGTTTCTCGCCATGAAGCGGGCACCGTTGGCGGTCTGGGCGGCTGCTGCGGGCTTCGTCGTCCTCTGCTTTCAGCTTGGCCTATTCAGCGGGCAGACCGGCATCCCGGACGTCTCGATCGGCCTGCTGCTAGCCTGGGTTCCCATCATCGCGCTGGGCCTGCTGTCCGTGCCTGCCATCCGAACTGCGCTGATCGTCAAACCGGCGTATGGCGCCGTTCGCAAAATTTTGCCGAAGGTCTCCGAGACCGAGCAGGCCGCTTTGGATGCCGGCACGACCGGCTTCGATGCCGAGCTGTTCTCAGGCACGCCCGACTGGGAAAAGCTCCGCGCGATCCCCCCGATCCAATTGACGGACGAGGAGCAGGATTTCCTCGACGGCCCGACGGAGGAGCTTTGCAAGCTGCTCGACGATTGGGAGATCAGACACGATCGCCGCGAAGTCCCCGAACGCGTCTGGGACTTCGTCAAGGCGCACGGCTTCCTCGGCATGCTCATTTCGAAGGAGCACGGCGGCCTCGGGTTTTCCGCCCAGGCGCAATCGCTGATCCTCGGCAAGATCGCGTCGCGGTCGCCGGATGCAGTCACCATCGTGATGGTACCCAACTCGCTCGGGCCAGGGGAGCTGATCGAAAAGTACGGGACGCCGCACCAGAAGGAGCACTATCTGCCGCGCCTCGCGAACGGCGAAGAGATCCCGTGCTTCTCGCTGACCGGTCCGACTTCGGGGTCGGATGCAGCCACCATGCGCGACGTTGGTGTCGTCACGCGCGGAACGCACGACGGGGAAGATGTGCTTGGCATACGGCTCTCCTGGAACAAGCGCTACATCACGCTCGGGCCGAAGGCGACGCTGGTCGGTCTCGCGTTTGATCTTTTCGATCCTGAAGGCCTGCTCGGCGGCGAAGACCACCTTGGCATCACCGTTGCGCTGATCCCGGCCGATCATCCGGGCGTCAACATCGGGCGGCGTCACCTGCCGAGCGGGGCTGCTTTCCCGAACGGGCCGAACTGGGGCGAAGACGTCTTCATTCCGATGTCCTTCCTCGTCGGTGGCCAGGAGCGTGCGGGTCAGGGCTGGCGGATGCTGATGGAGTGTCTCGCCGCGGGTCGTGCAATATCGCTTCCCGCGTCCGCGGCCGCCGGGGCCAAGATGATGCTTCGGGTGACCAGCGCCTACGGTCGCGTCCGCAAGCAGTTCGGTCTTCCCGTTGCGAAGATGCAGGGGATCGAGGAACCGATGGCGCGGCTGGTCGAGAATGCCTACGCAATCGAAGCCGCGCGTGCTGTGACGGCCTCCATGGTTAGTCGCGGCGACAAGCCCGCGGTCATTTCAGCGCTCATGAAATACCAGACGACCGAACGCATGCGGCAGTCGGTCAACGACGCGATGGACATTCACGGCGGGCGCGCGATCTGCGACGGGCCGACGAACTACCTCCAGTCGGCCTATCAGATGGTGCCCGTGGGCATCACGGTCGAGGGCGCGAATATCCTGACCCGGACGCTCATCACGTTCGCGCAGGGTGCGCTGCGCTCACACCCCTATCTCTACGCCGAAGTCCAGGCTGCTCAGGCAGAAGACAAGGCGAAGGGGCTCGAGGCGTTCGAGGCCGCGTTCCTGTCGCACGTGTCGTACTCGGCTTCGAACGCATTTGGAGCGTTCT
>JBCBXS010000379.1:0-2617 GCA_039816475.1 Pseudomonadota bacterium
ATCGCCGGCACTCAGGGTCCGCAGTCGGCAACGCTCACGCTCGACATCGATGGCAAGCATCAGACGGTCCAGGCGACCGGCAATGGCCCCGTTGATGCGACGTTCAACGCGGTGATCGCGCTTATTCCGCATGAAGCAACACTGGAACTGTATCAGGTCCACGCCGTCACCGAAGGCACAGACGCTCAAGCCGAAGTCTCCGTGCGATTGCAGGAGAACGGGCGCTCGGTCACCGCGAAGGCGGCCGATCCTGATACGCTTGTTGCCTCCGCGAAGGCCTACCTCGCGTGCGTCAACAAGCTTATGATCAAGCGCGAGCGGGGTGGGGCGGCGCAGCACTTCGCCGGCTGACACCACAGTTAACGGCGCAGGCGGATTGCCCGTCTACGCAGCCAGCGGAACCGCGCGAAATAAGCGGTTCCGCCATAAACCAATCCCATTTGCCCGCCTTGCTCGCGTCTGCTGCAGCCGCCATACCTCAAGTGCGGACACGATGGTTCACGGATCAATTTTTTCGACACCCGTGACCGGCGCACGATTTCGGGCGCCGACCGTTTTACGTCTGCGCAACGCGCGGGCGCGGTGATCAACCTCTAGGGCGGACCTCAATGCTGGGTGGCGTAGGCGGTATTTTCTCAGACGATATCGCGATCGACCTCGGGACCGCGAACACACTTGTCCATGTGCTCGGCCGTGGCACCATTATCGATGAGCCGTCGGTTGTCGCCATCCGCACGCGTAATGGTGCGCGCGAAGTGCTCGCTGTTGGCGAGACGGCGAAGCTCATGCTCGGGCGCACACCTGAATCCATCGAGACGATCAAGCCGCTGCGGGATGGCGTCATCGCCGACTTCATCGCGACTGAAGAGATGCTGCGCCAGTTCATCAAGCGCACGAAGTCGATGATGAACATCATGCGCCCGCGCATTCTCATCTGCATTCCGGCGGGCGCGACGCCTGTTGAGCGCCGCGCCGTTTTTGAGACCGCGCACAATGCTGGCTCCCGAAAAGTGTGGCTGATCGAGGAGCCCGTGGCAGCTGCCATCGGTGCCGGGCTGCCCGTTGACGATCCGACGGGCCTGATGGTTGTCGATATCGGCGGCGGCACGACGGATATCGCCGTCCTCTCGCTTGGTGATGTCGTCCAAGCCCGCTCGCTGCGTTGCGCCGGGAACGCGATGGATGCCGCCATCATCCGCTATGTGCGGCGTCGGCATCAGCTCCTGATCGGTGATGCCAATGCCGAGCGGATCAAGATCGAGGCGGGCACCGCGATGGTGCAGCCGAACGGTCGAGACGCTGAAATTCACATCCGCGGGCGCGACCTTCGCCAGGGCCGTCCGAAGTCGATTGTCCTGTCGCCCATGCATATCGCCGAGGCGCTCGAAGACCCGATCGAAGAGATGGCCGAATTTGTCCAGCGCGCGTTGGAAGACCTGCCGCCGGAAGTCTCGACCGACATCTGCGACCGCGGCATTCACCTGACGGGCGGCGGTGCGTTGCTCAACAAGCTGGATCTCGAACTGGAACGGCGCGTTGGTGTTAAGTTCCTACTGCCGGATCGGCCGACGCAGTGCGTGATCGACGGGACGGCGGACGTCCTCCGCAACATGGCTGAACGGGACCATTTGCTCATTAAGCCGTAAGGGCACGTTGTCGGCGCGCCGGGTTCGGCATGTGCGCGTCATGATTATGCGGCAGGGATCGTGGCCTGAAGCGCCGGGCCATCTGGAATTGGATTGCGAATGACGGTGTTGCGTGACGATACCTTCGCGCGCCGGGGCCGCAGACGCCCGCGGCGCCGGTACGTCAGCGCGCTCGTCTTCGTCCTGATCTTCATCTCGCTTGCCCTGCTTGTGCTCTCGCGCCTCGATCATCCTTATGTCGCTGCGATCCGCCAGACCGTGACGCCTGCTTTGACGCCCGTGCTGACCGCGCTCTCCGGTCCGTTGGCACCTGTCCGCCGGTTGGGCGATCGGCTTGAGATGCTGATGGCCGAGCAGGACGAGATCGCGAAGCTGCGCGCCGAGGTTCAGCAATTGCGTGGCTGGCAGTGGAAGGCGCGCGACCTTGAACGACAACTTGCTGCGCTCTCCGATCTCAACCGCCGCCGCGTGACTGAAGATATCGCATTCGTCACCGCTCGCGTGATCGCGGACTCGCGCGGTCCCTTCGCGCGCTCGGTGGTCATCGACGCCGGCCAGAACCAGGGCCTTCGCGAGGGGTTTCCTGTCGTCAACGCCGATGGCCTGATCGGCCGGATCGTCGACGTGACGCCCGAAGCCGCCCGCGTTCTGCTGCTCACCGATGCGGCAAGCCGGATTCCCGTCGAGATCGGGACGTCGCAGGTGCGCGCAATCGCAACCGGCAACAATGGCCCCGATCCGAACCTTAAATTCCTGCCCCGCGACGCGGAGCTGAAGGCGGGCCAGGTGATTGCCACCTCGGGCCGCGGCGGTCTGTTCCCGCGCGCGCTCAGGGTCGGGACCATCGATATGCAGCGCGGTCGACCGGTGCTCAAACCGTTCGCCCGTTTGGACCGGATCGAGTTTGTCTCGGTCCTCAAGTTCGATAGCCCAGCGCTCCCGCTCACAACCGGCACGGTCGAGCCGACGCG
>JBCBXS010000037.1:0-13671 GCA_039816475.1 Pseudomonadota bacterium
CTGCTGTGATGCAGGAGCTTGAGTGGAAGTCATCCGGCGGCTGCGCGAAGTGCCGCCCGGCGCTCAACTACTACCTCGTGTCCGACTGGCCGGACGTCTACGCCGACGACTACCAGTCGCGGTTCATCAACGAACGCGTCCACGCCAACATCCAGAAGGACGGCACTTACTCGGTCGTCCCGCGCATGTGGGGTGGCATGACGTCTTCAGACGAACTCCGCGCCATCGCCGATGTCGTCGACAAGTTCGACATCCCGACGGTCAAGGTCACCGGTGGCCAGCGCATCGACATGCTTGGCATCAAGAAGGAAGACCTCCCCGCCGTCTGGGCCGACCTCGGCAAGGTCGGCTTCGTCTCTGGCGCTGCCTACGCCAAGGGCCTACGCACAGTGAAGACTTGCGTCGGGACGGACTGGTGCCGCTTCGGCACGCAGGATTCGACCGGCCTCGGCGTGAAAATCGAGAAGTTCATGTGGGGCTCGTGGACACCGGCGAAGGTGAAGATGGGCGTCTCTGGCTGTCCGCGAAATTGCGCGGAGGCAACCTGCAAGGACGTCGGCGTTGTCTGCGTCGATAGCGGTTATGAGATCCACTACGCCGGTGCCGCGGGCCTTGAAGTCCTCAAGACCGAGATCCTCTGCAACGTCACGACCGAGGAAGAGGCGCTCGAGGTCATCGTCGCGCTGGTCCAGTACTACCGCGAGACCGGCCACTACCTCGAGCGCATCTGGAAGTGGACGAAGCGTATCGGCCAGGATGCGATTACCGCGCAGGTCGTCGACAATCTCGAAGCCCGCAAGGCGCTGTTCGACCGCTTCGTGTTCTCGCAGAAGTTCGCTCAGGTCGACCCGTGGGAAGCCCGAGTGAAGGGCAAGCACGCACACGAGTTCGCGCCGATGTCGGAAATCCCGCAACTCGAGGCTGCAGAATGACCATGCATGACCGCGCCTGGATCGCTATCGGCCAACTCGACGACATCCCGCGCGAAGGCGCACGCGTTGTGAAAACGCCCGTTGGATGTGTCGCTGTGTTTCGCACCGCCGACGACGAAGTGTTCGCGCTCGAAGATAAGTGCCCGCACAAGGCAGGGCCGCTGAGCCAGGGGATCGTGCACGGCAATGCCGTGACGTGCCCGCTGCACAACTGGGTGATCTCGCTCAACACGGGCGAGGCGATGGGCGCCGACGAGGGGAAGGTCGCGACCTACCCCCTGAAGCTCGACGGCGGCACGATCATGCTCGATGGCGCGTGCCTTACGTCGTCTGACGCCCCTGGCACTTCGGACAAGGCGGCCTGATAAATCGATGGACGGCCGCGCCGACATTGATGCACCGGGCGCCGATGCGCCGGGACCGTCCGACAAGCCGGCGCCAGAGCCCGGCTGGACGAAGACGACGTGTCCCTACTGCGGTGTCGGCTGCGGCGTTCGCATTAAGCCAGCCGCCGACGGTCTGACCGCCGACGTCGAAGGCGACCCCGATCATCCGGCCAACTTCGGGCGGCTCTGCTCGAAGGGTGCAGCTCTTGGCGAAACGCTCTCGCTCGATGATCGCCTTCTGCATCCGATGGTCCGCGGTAAGCGCGCAACCTGGGATGCGGCGCTGGACGAAGTCGCCGATGCTTTCAGATCGGCCATCGCCGAGCACGGACCGGAGAGCGTCGCACTCTACGTCTCAGGCCAAATCCTTACGGAAGACTATTACCTCGCGAACAAGCTGATGAAGGGCTTCATCGGCACCGCCAACATCGACACCAACTCGCGGCTCTGCATGGCCTCCTCAGTGGCGGGCCACAAACGCGCATTTGGCGCCGACACGGTGCCGGGGACCTACGAGGACCTTGAGGTCGCTGATCTCGTTGTCCTCGTCGGATCGAATCTCGCGTGGTGCCATCCGGTGTTGTTCCAGCGTCTGGCGGCGGCACGCGAGACCCGCGGTACGAAGGTGATCGTCATTGATCCGCGCCGGACCGCGACATGCGAAATCGCCGATCAGCATCTGGCTCTGAAGCCCGGCACCGACGTCGCGCTGTTTAACGGTCTGTTCGCCTACCTCGCTGCGTCAAAGGCCTGCGACGCCGCCTACATCGCCGACCACACATCCGGCTTCGAGCAGGCGCTCGCCACGGCAGGCGCGACATCCCTCGAAGAGATCGCTGACATCACCGGGCTGTCGCGGGCGGAAATTGCAGCCTTCTATCGCTCCGTCGCCAGCACCGAGCGGACGGTCACCGTCTACAGCCAGGGCGTGAACCAATCGTCGGCTGGCACCGATAAGGTCAATGCGATCATCAACTGCCATCTGGCGACCGGCCGGATCGGCAAGCCTGGCTCGGGTCCGTTCTCGATCACCGGCCAGCCAAACGCGATGGGTGGCCGCGAGACTGGCGGACTTGCCACGATGCTCGCCGCCCATATGGACCTCGACAACGCCGAACATCGCGCGCGCGTCCAATCCTTCTGGGGCTCGCCGCACATCGCGGACAAGCCCGGCCTGAAGGCAGTCGATCTCTTCGAGGCGGTCCACTCGGGCCAGATCAAGGCTGTCTGGGTGATGGCAACAAACCCGGTCGACAGCCTGCCGAATGCCGACCGCGTGCGCGACGCGCTTGGCGCCTGCCCGTTCGTCGCCGTCTCGGACGTCACCCGCGACACCGACACAACCGCAGTTGCCGATGTGCTGTTGCCGGCCGCGGCCTGGGGCGAGAAGGACGGTACGGTCACAAATTCCGAGCGCCGTATCTCGCGCCAGAAACGCTTCCTGCCGTTGCCCGGCGACGTGCAGCCGGACTGGTGGCACATCGCGGAAGTGGCAACGCGGCTCGGCTTCGGCGCGGCGTTCGACTATTCCGGGCCTGATGACATCTACCGCGAGTACGCGGCCCTGACCGCGCTGGAGAATAACGGCACGCGGGACCTCGATTTGAGCGGCCACACCGATCTCAGCCGCGCCGCTTACGACGCGCTTACGCCGTCGCAATGGCCGCTTCGCGAACGTGACGCGGCGGCAGACAACGACGCAGGCGATCACGCTCAAAAGCGCTTCTTCGCCGACGGCGGCTTTTTCACCGCCGACGGGCTCGGCCGCTTCGTGCCGACCGCCTACCGCGCTCCAGCCTCAGCCGCGTCGCCGGAACGTCCCTTTGTCCTCAACACCGGCCGCGTTCGCGATCAGTGGCATACGATGACGCGGACGGCGAAGACGCCACGCCTCACCGCCCATATCAGCGAACCGTTCGTGGAGCTTCATCCCGCCGACGCCAAGCAGCTCGGCGTGGACGCTGCCGATCTTGTCACCGTCGAGAGCGCGCATGGCCAATTGATCGCGCGGGCTGTGCCGACAACGCGCATCGCGCGCGGGTCGGTGTTCGTGCCGATGCACTGGACCGCGCAATTCGCAAGCGCCGGACGTGTCGATGCGCTCATCCTCGCAAATACGGATCCGATCTCGGGCCAGCCCGAACTCAAATACACACCTGTCTCGGTCGCGCCGGCGGACGTTGCCTGGCAGGCGTTCGCGATCACGCGCAGGCGACCGGAGCCTTCAGCCTTTGCCTACGCGGCGATTGCACCCCTCCACGATGGCGCTTGGCGCTGCGAACTCGCGGGCGATGCGTTGCCGGATGACTGGCAGACGTTTGCCCGCGCGCTGTTGCTCTCTGCCGACAACGACGGCCGAGCCGACGTCCTCGCCTACTTCGATGCTGCGAGCGGGCAGTTCAGAGCCGCCGCATTCGACGGCAAGACCTGCCTCGGCGCGATCTACGCCGGCATAGGCCCGGTCGCCGTTTCACGCACTTGGCTGATCTCCGAACTCGCAGCCGACATCTCCGCTTCGGATCGGCTTCGGCTTCTTGCAGGCCGCCCCGGCGCCGACGCGCCTGACCGCGGCCGCATCGTCTGCGCCTGCATGGACGTCGGCCAGAACGAAATCACGGCCGCCATCCGAACGGGCGGTTGCGCCAGCGTAGACGCGGTGGGCGCTGCCACTGGCGCCGGCACCAACTGCGGCTCGTGCCGCGCGGAAATCGGGAAACTTCTCAATGATCGTGCACACGCGGAAGCCGTCTGAGGCGCAACGCAATCGGCTCGATGCGCTGTCGAAGCTGCCAGTGTTCTTCGAGCTGACCGGCAAGCGCGTCGTCATGGCCGGCGGCTCGGCAGCGGCGGCGTGGAAAGCGGAACTGATCGCGGCAGCTGGTGCGCATGTCGACATCTACGCGACCGATGTTGACGACGAAATGCGTGAGTTGCTCGATCGCGGCGCGGCTGCCGGAAAGCTGACGCTGCACGAGCGACCATGGGCGCTCGACATCTTTGCCGGCGCCGCCATCGCGATTGCCGACGCCAAAGACGATGAGCAGGCACGCGCGTTCTATTGCGCCGCCGTGGCCGCCGGCGTGCCGGTCAACGTCATCGACAAACCGGCGTTCTGCCAGTTCCTGTTCGGCTCGATCGTCAATCGCTCGCCCGTCGTCGTCGGCATCTCGACGGACGGCGCCGCGCCGATCCTCGGCCAGGCCATCCGCCGCCGCATCGAGACGCTGCTGCCGCCGGCCCTGGCAGACTGGGCAGGCTTCGCGAAGGATATCCGCGCGCGCGTCACGGAGCATCTGGCGCCGGGGCCGCAGCGTCGCCGCTTCTGGGAGCGCTTCGTCGATCTGACGTTCTCGCGCCCGCCCGAGTCGTCGAGCTTTGCGGCTGCTGCAGCAAACGTCGAGGCGATCGCGCACGGCGGCGGTGTCGCTGAAGGTCGAGTCACACTCGTCGGCGCTGGCCCTGGCGATCCTGAACTTCTCACGCTTAAGGCCGTCCGCGCGCTGCAGGCCGCCGACGTCATCCTGTTCGATGATCTCGTCTCCGACGGTGTGCTTGAACTCGCGAGGCGCGAGGCCAAACGCATGATGGTCGGCAAACGCGGCGGCCGCGAAAGTTGCCGACAGGAAGACATCAACGACCTCATGTTGAGCCTCGCGCGGCAGGGCAAGAACGTCGTCCGGTTGAAGTCCGGCGATCCGATGATCTTCGGGCGCGCAGGCGAAGAGATCACGATGCTCGAGCGCGAGGGCATCAACGTCTCGATCGTCTCCGGCGTGACGGCTGCCGCGGCAATGGCGGCTGAACTTCGGACATCGCTGACGCATCGCGATCACGCACAGTCGGTGAGGTTCGTTACCGGTCATGCCCGCGACGGCGCCCTGCCCGCGGATCTCGATTGGGCCGGACTCGCCGACTCCAAGTGCACGTTGGTGTTCTACATGGGTGGGCGGACGGCCCGCGATGCAGCCGCGCGGTTGATGGACCACGGGCTCTCGCCCCACACGCCAGCCGTCATTGCCTCGGCCGTCTCGCGCCCCGAAGGCGGGGCCACGGCGACGACGCTCTCCGGACTCGCAACCCGTGATCACACCCCGACGGACGGTCGCCCGGTGCTGATCGCAATCGGCGAAGCGATGGGCGCCGCAGCCGCAATCGACTTGGCCCCCGACCGGCCCGTCGAAGTTCAAGCGATTGCCAACGGTTAGCGGATAGCGGTTAAGCCGGCGCGCACTCGAAAGCGAACTCATGTTCTGGAAGCCGCGCCGTCGCCGAAAGTAGCGACGGCTGACACCGAACTTTGGATTGTCACCGAAATCGGTTTCGTGCCAGCCTTGAAGGCTGGGAGTGAAACGATGCGCGCGCCGAAGCAGCGACGTACAAGCCTTAAAGAGTTGTCTGCGCACCTGGGGCTTTCCGCCGGGACGGTGTCGCGCGCGCTCAACGACTATTCCGACATCAGCGCCGGCACGCGCGAACGCGTCCGCAAGGCCGCCGTCGAACTCGGCTACACCGCAAATCCGCTCGCCCGCCGCCTTGCCATGGGCATCGCCGAGGCCGTCGCCTATCTGCTCCCCGAGCGGCATTGCTCGATCTCGGAACCGTTCGTCGCTCAGTTGCTGGCGGGCCTCAGCGAAGCACTCGTCCGACGCAACTGGGACCTCATCGTGATCCCGTCGGTGCCGAGCGAAGACGCACCCGAGATGATCGATCGGCTCGTCACGTCAGGACGCGTCAGCGGCGTGGTCCTCTCACGGCCCCATAAGCACGACGCGCGGATCAAGCTTCTGCAGGACGCGCGCTTCCCGTTTATTGTGCACGGCCGCTCGGTCGACCACGAAAACCACGCATGGTTCGACGTCGACGGCACGGAAGCGTTTGTCACGGCGGTCGATCATCTGGTCGGGCTTGGCCACAGCCGCATCGGGTTCATCGGCGCGCCGACCTACTACATGTTCGGGCAAATGCGCCTCGACGGCTATCGCATGGCAATCCGCGCGAACGGCCTGCCTGCCGACGACGGCCTGATCCAGTTCACGGAGCTGAGCGACGACGGCGGCGAGCGGGCCGCGCATCAGTTGCTCGCCACCGATAACCCGCCGACTGCGCTTGTCTGCGCGACCGACACACAGGCGATCGGCGCGCTCGCCGCGATCCGATCACTCGGCATGACGCCCGGGCACGAGGTCTCCGTCATCGGCTACGACGGCTTGCAGCTCGGCCGCCATACCAATCCGCCGCTGACGACCATGGCGCAGCCGCAAGCCGACTCGGGCCGCCGTCTTGGCGAGATGCTGCTCTCGGTCATCGACGGCGGCGACCCGAAGGACTTTCAAGAACTCAGAAGCGCAGAACTGCTGCGTCGAAAGAGTGCCGGCCCAAACATCTCGGGCCCAACCGTCGCAAAGACGAAAAACCGGAGGAAACACACATGAAACGGATTTGGACCGGCGCTGCGGGCTTGATGCTCTCGGCTGCTGTTTCGACGGCGGCCCTCGCCGACACGATCACCATGTGGACGATGGAAGAGCAGCCGGACCGTATGGCCCGGCAGCAGAAGATCGCCGAAGCGTTCAAGGCCAAGACGGGCCACACTGTGAAGGTCGTGCCGGTGACCGAGAAGGACATCGCAACGCGCACGACGGCGGCGTTCGGTGCCGGCAACCTGCCGGATGTGCTGAACCACACCGTGCAGCACCTTCTCCCGTTCGCCTCGGCCGGCATCCTCGATACGGGCGCTGCCACCGAAGTTGTCGACAAGCTCGGCAAGGACACGTTCGCTGCCGGACCGCTGGCCATGGCGGCCTATGACGGCGACATCGCCTCTGTGCCCGTGGACGGCTGGACGCAAATGGTCGTCTACCGCGCAGACATCTTCAAGAAGGAAGGTCTGAACCCGCCGAAGACGTTCGATGACATCGCAGCCGCCATCAAGAAGCTGCACAACCCGCCGGAGATGTACGGCTTCGTCGCTGCGACCAAGATCGACGAGACGTACATGATGCAGCTCATCGAGCACATTTCGCTCGCGGCTGGCTACTCGCCGATTAAGGCTGACGGCTCGATCAACGAGGACACCTCGAAACTCAAGAAAGTCCTCGAGTTCTACAAGACGATTGCAGCGGCCTCGCCGAAGGGTGACCTGTTCTGGAAGCAGTCGCGCGAGCTTTACCTCGCGGGTAAGGCTGCCATGATCATCTGGTCGCCGTCGCTGCTCGACGAGCTCGGCGGGCTTCGCAACAGCGCACCGGTCACGATCAACAATGACCCGACGTCAAAGGAGCTCGCGAAGAACACCGGCTTCGTCACGGTCTTCTCCGGTCCGGGTAACCCCAATGGCGCCGCCTACGCTGACGTCCGATATCTCGGCATCACAAACGACGCGAACACCGAAGTCGCACAGCAGTTTGTCGAATTCGTCCTGACGGAAGGCTACGGCGAGTGGCTCGGTATGGCGCCCGAAGGCAAGTTCCCGGTCCGCCGCGCATCGGCTGACGGAAAGACGGACTACGAAAAGCTCTGGTCCGGCCTGCCGGTCGGCGTCGATCGCAAAGAGCCGCTCGGCAACATCTACCCGAAGAGCGTGATCGACGACATCGTCGCCGGGCTCTCGGTGGGTGACCGCTGGGGCGTTTCCGACGGTCAGCTCGAGACGGCTTCGAAGCTCGTCAACGCACGGATCATGTCGCAGGTGATCCGCAAGTACGTCGATGGCGAGATCGATCTTGATGCGGCGGCCAACGAGATCGTCGCCAAGCACAAGTCGCTCTAGGCAGCGCAACCGATGATGGGCGGATCGGCATGGCTCTCGCGAGCCTGCCGGTCTGCCCGTCCTCGAATGTGTCTGCGTCGTCAGTGCCATCGCGCACCAACGCCGGACACGATCGCGACGCACGTGCGGGCGTCGCGATCCCTCTCCTAAGTCCACGCCTCCAAGTGACCGAGGGAGCCTTGATGGCTTCGGACGCATCCATGCCAGGTCCGCCGCGGAAGCCGGGCGCACTCGCGCTCCGCGAACGCAGGCTTGCCTACTGGATGCTGCTGCCGACCGTGCTCGTCGTCATGGCGATCGTGCTGTTCCCACTGCTTGCGAACTTCTGGATCAGTTTCAAACCGGTTGAACTGGCAGACCTCCGCGCGGCCCGCCCGCTTGCAAACGAACAGCTTCGCCCACGACCGAAAGCCGCCGGTGACGTCGTCACCCTGCGCTACCGCATTCGCAACTCGTCGCAGAAGGACGAGATCCGCAACGTCGTCATGCGCGACGCGCTGCCCAACGGCCTTGCGCCCGACGTCAGCGGAACGCCATGCCGGCTCTCAGCGCGCAACCTCACCTGCGAGATCGGGACGCTTGCGCCCGGCCAGCGAGTGGGCCTCGAACTGCCGACCACGGTCTCGGCTGCCTATATCGCCGACCCCGAGCGGCTTCGCGCATCGCGAGCGCGTTTCACCGGTGATGCACGTAATATTCTAACCAGCTTCGAGTTCACGCTGCAAAACTTCACCAAGGTGTTCTCGTCGTCTGAGTTCTGGACGGTGCTGCGGACGTCGCTTTACTACACGATCTTCGGGACGCTCGGCGCGCTCGTCCTCGGCCTGTTCGCGGCGCAAATCCTGAGCACGGCTTTCGCCGGCCGTAATATCCTGCGCGGGCTGTTCCTATTTCCCTACGTGGCACCCGTTATCGCCGTGGCATTCGCCTGGGTCTTGCTGCTCGACGCAGGGCCCGGCGGAACATTCAACGCGATGTTGCAGCAGATGGGCGCTGTTAACGAGCCCATTAATTTTCTCGGCCAACGCGACATCCCGATCCCTCTGTTCGGGCTCGAGTTCAAATTCCCGATGGCACTCACAACGGTCATCGCATTCGAAGCCTGGCGCTACTTTCCGCTCTCGTTCCTGTTCATCCTCGCGCGGATGCAAAGCATCCCAACGGAGATGTACGAGGCGGCCGAAGTCGATGGCGCAACGCCGCTGCAGCAGTTCTACTATCTCTCACTGCCGCAGCTCGTCGGCATTCTCTCGATCCTGTTCCTGCTGCGCTTCATCTGGACGTTCAACAAGTTCGACGACATCTTCCTGCTGACCGGCGGCGCGGCCGGCACGCGCACGCTCACCGTCGACGTCTACGAACAGGCGTTCGCGGTCTCAAACCTCGGCGCGGGCGCAGCGGTGGCTGTCGTGGTCTTCTTCGTTCTGCTGCTGTTTGCGCTGCTGTTCTTCCGTTTCTCTCCGAAAGACCAGACATGATGTCGCCGCGCGCGCTAATCCCCGTCGCAATGCTCATCGGCGCCCTTTGGGGCAGCCTCTGGATGATCGTCGTCGCGCTGCTCTTGATGCTCGTCTCCGGCGCTGTGGTCGTCCCACCCGTTGCGATCGCGGGCCTCGTCGGCTTGATCGGAGGCGTTGCATGCCTCTTCGTGCACCGCGTCGCCGAGCCCGCACGGATGCGTTTCGCGATCACCGGCGGTCTCGTCGCAGCCCTTCTTCTGGCGGCAACGTTCGCCGAACCGTTCGGCGCCTCGCTGGGCATCGCAACCGGCTATCAGATTGCAGCTCTCGCGGTCTGGTCAGCCCTTACGGCACTCACAGTCGTCTACTGCGTCGGCGACGCAGGGGCAGGCCAGATCAACCGATACCGCTTCGAGCTGCTCATCATCCGCACGCTCAAATCCCTGGCGATCGTCGTCTTCACGATCTTCGTCGTGCTGCCGTTCTACGTAATGGTCATGATGAGCCTGAAGAGCCAGCAGACGCTGCTCGCCAACCCGCTCGACTTTTCGATCGATCTCAGCCAGGGCGTCACGAGCCTCTTCTCGTCCTACATCGAGCTGTTTCAGAAGTATGAGTTCGGCACGTTTCTCCTGAACTCTGCGATCGTGTCGGTTGCGACCGTGGTCCTCACGCTGGCGTTCGCAATCCCCGGTGCCTACGCCGTCGCGCGACTGCGCTTCCCCGGCCAGGCGTTCCTCTCGCGCTCAGTCCTGCTCATCTACATGGTCCCTGCGATCGTCCTTGTGATCCCACTCTACGCGGTTTTCTCGCAGCTCGGCCTTCGCAACACGCTCACGGGTCTGCTGTTCGTCTACCCGGCAACGACCATCCCGGTCGCGCTTTACATGCTGCAGGGCTACTTTCGCGGCCTGCCGTCCGAGCTCGAAGATGCGGGCCTGATGGACGGCCTCTCCCGCGCGGGCGTCATCACCAAGATCACACTGCCGCTGGCGCTTCCCGCGCTCGCCTCCGTCGCGCTGTACGTGTTCATGATCGCCTGGAACGAGTTCCTGTTCGCCTTCATGTTCCTCGATAGCGTCGAGATCTTCACGCTCTCGCGCGGCGTCGTCTCGCTCAACTCATCGGAGGTCCCGCGGCAGCATCTTATGGCTGGCGCCGTGCTCGCGACCGTGCCCGTGCTCGCGATCTTCCTGTGGTTCGAGCGGTTCCTCGTCTCAGGGCTGACGGCCGGCAGTGTCAAAGGATAGCGCAATGACCACCGATCTTGATCAGCAGGCCATCGACATCCTCAAGCGCAACGACCGCGGCGGCTTCACGATCCCGACTGCGCGGCAGTACCCGTATCAGTGGAACTGGGATTCTGCGTTCGTCGCGCTTGGCTTTGCGACGTTCGATCCGGATCGCGCGTGGCGTGAGGTCGAGTTGCTCCTGCAGGGGCAATGGCCGAACGGGATGATCCCGAACATCCTGTTTCGCAGCGACGACCCGGATTACTTTCCCGGTCCTTCTGTCTGGCAAACGCCGCAGGTCGGGCCGGCCGATGCACCGTTCTCGACAAGCGGGGTCTCGCAGCCGCCCGTTCTTGCAACTGTCGTTTCAGATCTCATTCGCTCAACCGGAGACACCCAACGTGGTGCGGCCATGTTCGACGGGCTGTTGAGTTATCATCGCTGGTTTCACCGCGACCGAACACCCAACGGCTTCCCGGCGATCGCCACCGTCCATCCCTGGGAAAGCGGGCGGGACAATTGCCCCGATTGGGAGACGGGTCTTGACGCAATGACCGTCGACCCGGATCTGGGCGCCTACAAACGCCGCGACAACATCCATTCGGACACCGCGCAGCGCCCGAGCGATCACCAGTACGATTGCTACCTCAGTATCGTGAAGTTCGGGCGGGACCACGGCTGGGATCAGGCGGTGCTGACAAACGACGGCCCGTTTCTGATGGCGGACCCCGGCCTGCATTTCTTTCTCCTCCGTGCCGACCGCGATCTGCTCGGACTCGCTCGGCGCTTCGCGCGACACGATGCGATCGCAGAGATCGAAGCCTGGATCGGCGCGGCTGAGGCGGCAACCGATGCGTTCTGGAATCCAGAACTTCGCGCGTTCACTGCGCGCGACGTCAGGACCGGCGCTTTCTCCGACGGCTTTTCAAGTGCAAGCGCACTCTGCTTCTTTGCCAACGCCGGCTCGGCAGAACAGCGCGCCGCCACGCTTGATCACATCCGGCGCATCAAGGACCGCGCCCGCTTTCTGCTCCCGAGCTGGGACCCCGACCACGCGCTGTTCCAACCGAAGCGGTATTGGTGCGGGCCGCTGTGGCCGCAAATGAATTACGTCGCGAGCCGCGGCCTCGAAGAACAGGGCGAATACGAGCTTGCCGAAAACGTCCGCGAAGACCTCGCATCCGTAATCCGCAGCGCCGGCTTCTTCGAATGCTTCGATCCCCTGACCGGCGAAGGCTGCCTTGGCAATTCCTTCTCGTGGACCGCCGCGCTCTGGCTCGCCTGGGCGTCGCCCGGCAAACACTCCATCGCAGCTTGAGGTCCGCACCATGGCGTCCATCACGCTTCAGGCTGTCGAGAAATGGTTCGACGACAATCGGGTCATCAAGGGCGTTGACCTGCATATCGACGATGGTCAGTTCGTTGTCTTCGTCGGCCCGTCCGGCTGCGGGAAGTCGACCCTGTTGCGCATGATCGCCGGGCTTGAGGACACGAGCGGCGGACAGATCCTGCTCGACGAAGACGACGTGACCGACCGCGCGCCCGGCGAACGCGGCCTCTCGATGGTGTTCCAGTCCTACGCGCTCTATCCGCACATGAGCGTGCGCGAGAACATCGGCTTCGGCCTTAGAACGGCCGGCGTTGCGTCTGCCGAGATCGCAGACAAGGTCCAGAGCGTTTCGAAAATTCTCGAACTCAGCGAACTGCTCGACCGCCGGCCGAAAGCACTTTCCGGCGGGCAACGCCAACGTGTTGCGATTGGCCGCGCGATCGTGCGCGAGCCGAAGGGCTTCCTGTTCGACGAGCCGCTCTCGAACCTCGACGCAGGTCTTCGCGTGCAGATGCGTTTCGAGATCGCAAAACTGCAC
The DNA here is from genome assembly GCA_039816475.1 of Pseudomonadota bacterium. Lineage (GTDB taxonomy): Bacteria > Pseudomonadota > Alphaproteobacteria > Rhizobiales > Hyphomicrobiaceae > JBCBWG01. The sequence continues at coordinate 12,648 of JBCBXS010000037.1, forward strand.
GAGCATCTGAAGACCACGATGATCTACGTCACACACGATCAGGTCGAGGCGATGACGCTCGCCGACAAGATCGTGGTCCTGAGAGACGGCGAAATCGTGCAGGCCGGCCCACCGCGCGAGCTCTACGAGACACCGAACAGCGAATTCGTCGCGCAGTTCATTGGCAGCCCAAAGATGAACATCCTGCCGTTCGAGGCGGGGCAGACGGCCATCACACTCGACGCAGAAGCTCTGCCAGATGCGACAAGGTCGGGGTCAAGCTCCGACGGCGCGGCGGCAATTGCGAAACTCGGCATCCGGCCGGAGCACATCACCATTGGCGGCGGCGGCCCGGCGCACTGCAACGGCCGGGTTGAGGTCGTCGAATACCTGGGCGCCGACAGCTTCGTGCATGTCGACTGCGGCGAGGCCGGCACGATCATCGTCCGCGCCGACGACCTCCCCGCCGGCATCAAAGGCACGACCGTGCCCCTGACCTTCGCACCAACGAAACTGCACTTCTTCACCCGGAGCGGTCAGGCTCTTCGGTAAGCGAGTTGGCCAGCCGCAGCCTGCCATGCGATGCGCCGGGAGTGGTTTTCGCGTTGTCGTTCGAAGTCTCCGACACTGACGCCGATGCGCGACTGCGCTTCCCCGGCCAGGCTTTTCTATCGCGATCGATCCTCCTGATGGATGAAATCCAAGAGGCGGCGCACGACGCGCATTGCAGTTTTAGCGATCGTCCACAATGTCAATTCGGCGGCCAAGTGGCTGACGACGTATTGCTGATGGATCGGAGCAACCTTCTTGCGGCAGGCTCACCAGCAGAGGTTCTAAAATCACGGACATGGAGTGAAGCGTACAGCTTCGAACGCGAGGTCAATCGCACGCCGATAGCTGATCTGCCGTTTGTGTTGCCCCTGGTTTGCAGCACAGTCTGCCAATTGATGGTTTCCCGCGATACAATGCAGGTGCCAATCCAGACAACTTGAGCCGGGGAATAAGCGCTTGGGCGTTGCCGTCGACAATGTAATTCAGTTTCGAG
>JBCBXS010000380.1:0-2616 GCA_039816475.1 Pseudomonadota bacterium
GCGTGCGATTTCACAAGTGCATCCGCTAAGCATTGGCGGCTCCATCGCAGAAAATTTTGCCCGTCACGAATGATCCGTGTGGCGGGCATTTTATGTTCCGTAGCAGGAGCACCCCCGCGTGCCCTGCGCCCGGCGCATCAGGCGAACACGGTCTATGCCATTGAGGCAAAATCGTTTCGTGTTGCGCAGGCATGGTCTCATCCGGTGATCCAAGCATTTCATGCGTGAGATATTTTCGCCGGGACAGACGCATGACTTTCGATCGGATTGAACAGGCGCTTGGCTTCGAGCGCGTCAACGAAATCGCAGCGCTCGTCTTGCAGGCCGCAAGTGAGGCCGGACTGACGGCGGACGATGCGGACCGCCACGAGGCGCTTCGCGAACTCATGACGGCCCTTCTTGCGGTGCTGGTCACGCGGCACGCCGATGAAGACGACCGCGACGCGTTAGCCTCGGATTGTAGCGCGCGGCTCTATGAGCTGGTTGAGAAGATGAGCTCGCTCGCAGGCAACGGCGCGATCCCGATGCAGATCGTTCATTGATCGCCGACGCCGTCAGCGTCCTTTAAAGTCAGGCGATCGCTTGTCGTTGAACGCTGCGATCCCTTCGCGCCGGTCTTCTGTCCCGACCGTGCGATTGTAGGCCTCGATCTCGTAGGCATATCCATTGCCGCGATCAAGGTCGGCGGCCTTGTCGACTGCAGCCTTCGCCTGACGGACCGCAACCGGCGCATTCCCCGCGATCGTTTGAGCCGTCTTGGCGGCCGCCTCACGCAATTGAGCGACGTCGGGGAAAAGCTCGTTCACAAGCCCCCAGTGCTCACCCTCCACAGCCGTAAACGGTCGCGCCGACAGGATCAGCTCCTTTGCGCGCCGCACGCCGACCGCACGTGGCAGGTTCTGCGTCCCCATCGCGCCTGGAATGATGCCGAGTGCCGTCTCGGTCTGCGCGAACCGAGCGCCTTCGACCGCATAGATAAAGTCAGACGCTAGCGCCAACTCGCAGCCACCGGCGAACGCTGCACCGTTCACTGCGGAGATGATCGGAACGGGACAGGCCATCATCGCGCGGATCGCCTGCTCGACGATCGCGTGCTGACGTCGCCAGTTCGCGTCGTCCATGCCGTTGCGTTCTTTCAGGTCAGCTCCGGCGCAGAACGCCTTATCGCCGGTCCCGGTCAAGACGATGCAGCGCGCCTGGGCCGGGTCGACATAGAACGCCGTGAACACGTCGCGAAGCTCGCGCATCATCAGCGAGTTCATCGCGTTGCGCGCCTCAGGACGGTTCATCGCAACCGTGACGACGTCGCCGTCGCGGATGATCAGCAGCGTCTCGCATTCGGGAAGGCTGCCGGTTGTCTCAAGAACGCTCATCGGCCGGATCATCTCCCAACTGCAGCGCTGCGATCAACCGCCAGCAATCTTCGAGAAGTCCGCGACCGTGCGCGTCGCCTCGCGGATTTCGGACAGCAACAGCAGCCGGTTCTCGCGGAGCTTCGGATCGTCCGCATTGACCGTCACGTTGTCGAAGAAGCCGTCCACCGGCACGCGGAGTTCTGAAAGCGCGCGCATGGCCCCTTCGAAGTTCTCGACGTCGATCGCAGCCTTGGTGTCGAACCGAACTTTCGCGATCGCCGCCTCAAGCGCGCGTTCGGCGGGCTCGGCAAGCAACTCGCCCTTCGGCGTGCCGGTGTAGGTCCGGCCATCTTTCTTTTCCTCCGCGCGGAGGATGTTGGCGGCGCGCTTGGCGCCTGCGAGCAGGTTCGCGCCATCGTCGGTCGCCAAAAACCCTGACAATGCATCGACGCGCTTCACGATCAGCGCCAGATCATCCTGATCCCCGAGCGCATAGACAGCGTCGATCAGATCGTGCCGCGCGCCCTGATCGCGCAGGTAGACCTTCAGCCGGTCGGCGAAGAAACCGAGCAGATCGGGCTTGAGCCGATCAAGGTTCTCAGCCGAGTTTCGGTCGGCTGCGAGACGCTCGGCGGCGTTATCGATCGCGGGGCCGAGCGGCAGGCGCAGATCATTCTCGAGGCAGATGCGGATGATCCCGAGCGCCGCGCGGCGGAGCTGATACGGGTCGCCAGAGCCCGTCGGCTTTTCGTCGATCGCCCAGAAGCCGACGAGCATGTCGAGCTTGTCTGCCAACGCCACCGCAATCGAGACGGGCGCCGTTGGGACGTCGTCGGAAGCCCCACGCGGGTGATAGTGCTCTTCGAGCGCCTCCGCCACTCGGGCATCAATGCCTTCGGCTTCAGCGTAGTAACGGCCCATCAGACCCTGAAGTTCAGGAAATTCACCGACCATCTCGGAGACGAGATCGGCCTTGCAAAGCTGCGCCGCGCGACCAGCCAGTTCCGCCTCCGCATCGACCTTACCGGCGAGCATCCGGGCCAGCTCCGTCACGCGCTCGACGCGATCGGCCTGGGTGCCAAGCTTCGCATGGAACGTGATCTCGGCGAGCTGTTGACGCATCGGCTCGAGCTTTGTCGCGAGATCTTTCTCCCAGAAGAATTTCGCATCCGACAGCCGCGCATTGATGACCTTTTCGTTGCCGGCAATGATGGTCTCGCCGCCAACGGTGGCGATGAGATTGGAGACCATAAGGAAGCGG
>JBCBXS010000381.1:0-2602 GCA_039816475.1 Pseudomonadota bacterium
ACGTACGGATCAAAATTCTTGCGCGCGACGATGATCGGTGTCCGCATACCGGTGCCGCCGTCCTCGGCCGGCAGCATGGCGGTGACACAGGGCGTCCCTGCGTTGTCGCGCAACGTCAGGAAGCGCGGCATGGCGCGCGCGATGTGCCCTTTGAGCCCGATCTTCTGTTCGATGTTGGAAAGACCCTGCGGCGGGACATAGCTCTCGATCGCCTCGGCGTGGGCGAGCTTAAAGTACCGCGCGACGGCATGATCCATCGCAGCCCCTTCCGCCTCGGCTTCAGCTTCGGTGACGAGACGGAACCACGTCATCTCGCCGGCATCGCAGAAGTATTCCATCGCAGCGCTCCCACACTCGAACGACCCCATCGTCCGACGATGCGCTTGCACGCGCAACGGGGTATTTTTCAGGCGCTGTTGAACCGCACCGTGCCGAGTTCTGAAGTGTCGATCCCCGGCATGGATTTGGCGCGCTGTCTGAAAGCCCGGGTGCCCGTGAACTGCATGAGCCGCTGAAGTGGCGGTTCGAACCAGCTGCGCCGATCCACGAGGAGATCGAACCGTTCGTCCACGACTGGCACGAAGGGCAGGCGGAACTGATCGGCAACGGCTTCGAGCGAGAACGTCACGTCGGCGTCGCCCTCGCTGACGCGGAGGACGGCATCGGCCTCGGAACGGGCCGGCTTCAGCAACGTGAGATCGCGCCGGGTCAAGCCAATCTTACCGAGCATCTGATCGAGAAGGTGTTGTGCGCCGGCATCCTGTTGGCGCGGGACAACCTTCAAACATCTGATGTCCGCAAGCGAGGCGACCTTGCCTTCGAACTCGGGCCGCATCACGAGGCCGCGCCGGCGCTCAGTCCACCCAACGAGGACGACCGTGTGGCGCTGGAACCGCTGCCCTACGACATCGACGTTCCATTGCGCCGTTTCAGGGTTCCGCAGATGGAGCCCGGACGCGATGCCTTCCCGGCGCGCGAACCGGGCCAGACCGTCGAGGCTTGAATCGAAGTGGGTGGCCAGACCGCAATCGGATTCGCGGATGGCCCATTCGAGGAGCGGGTCGTGGCTGCCGAGGAAGACATCCGGCGCTGGCGCGGCACGTCGGTCTGGCGCGCGCGTTTTGCCGTCGGCGATCCATTGCTCGATTTCGGCGCGCGGGAACAGCAGCTTGCCCATCGCCTTCGAGCAGGGCACCGCGCCGGTCGCTGCGAGGTCGTAGACCTTGCGCTCCTTGATGCGTAAGAGCGCGGCCAGCTCTTTGGTTGTCAGATAATCCTCGGCCACGGGCGGCCTCGCACGTCCGCTCAGGCGTCGGGAAAGATCTTGCCTGGGTTCATAATACCGTTCGGATCGAGCAGCCGTTTGATGTCGCGCATCAGGCTGTAGGCCACCGGATCTTTCGTCCGCTTGAAGGCATCGCGCTTGGCGCGGCCAACACCGTGTTCAGCCGAAATCGAACCGCCGCAGGCTTCGACAACATCGTAGACTATGGCCGAAATCTCAGGGACGCGGGCGATGTACTCGGCCTTGTCCATGCCGATGGGCTGAATGACGTTGTAATGCACGTTGCCATCGCCGAAGTGGCCAAGCGGCACCGGCCGCGCGTCCGGAAGCAGCTCGAGGATACGGCGGTCGGCTTCGCGGATGAACTCAGGGATGCGATTGATCGGCACGGAGATGTCGTGCTTCGCGTTGCCGCCTTCCGGTTTCTGGGCTTCCGAAATGCCTTCGCGTAGGACCCAGAGGTCTTTCGATTGTGCGACGGAGCCGGCGATCACGCCGTCGACGATCAGTTCGCGCTCGGCTGCGTCGGACAGGATCGCTTCCATGAGTTCAGCCGTTGCGCCGTCGGCTTTGGCGCCCGAAATCTCCAGAAGCAGATACCAGGGATAGACCTCGGCGAACGGATCGCGCGCGCCGTCCATATGCTTCGTGACCAGTTCGATCATGAGGCGCGGGACAAACTCAAACGCGGTCAGGTTGCCGCCGGCCTGACCTTGCGCGAGCTCGAGAAGCGCGATCGCATCGCCGAGCTTCTGCATCGTGACCATCGCCGTGGTCTTCTCAGCCGGCAGCGGGAACAGCTTGAGGACGGCGCCGGTGACGATGCCGAGCGTGCCTTCGGACCCGATAAAGAGGTTCTTCAGATCGTAGCCGGTGTTGTTTTTCTTCAGCGTGTTGAGGTCGCTCATGATCCGGCCGTCGGGGAGGACCACTTCAAGGCCCATGATGAGCTGGCGCGTATTGCCGTACGCGAGCACGCCGACGCCGCCTGCGTTGGTCGCGATGTTGCCGCCGATCCGGCAGGATCCCTCGGACGGGAGGCTCAGCGGGAAGAGACGGCCGACCCCTTCAGCAGCCTGCTGGCATTCCGCAAGCGTGACACCAGCATCGACGATCAGCGTGTTGCCGTCCGGGTCGACGGAGCGCACGCTTCGAAGCCGCTCGATCGAGACGACGACTTCGGTGCCCGACATGTGCGGGGTCTGGCCGCCAACGAGACCGGTGTTGCCGGCCTGAGGCACAACCGGCACGCCGTGGTCGTTGGCAACCTTCAGGATCGCTGAGACCTCTTCGACGGACCCCGGCCGCAGGATCAGC
>JBCBXS010000382.1:0-2592 GCA_039816475.1 Pseudomonadota bacterium
CCAAGGCCGGGTGCTGCGACCACGACACGAACATCCGCGATTTCGGCGATATCGATCTCGCTTTGTCCGGTCCCGACGGTTTCGATGATCACGCGGTCGTAGCCTGCGGCGTCAAAGGCATCGATCATTCGGACCGCAGCCGGTGCGATGCCACCGGTGTGCCCCGACGCTGAAAGCGATCGGACGAAAATCCCATCGTCGGAGATCGCAGCCGACATGCGCACGCGGTCGCCGAGGATCGCGCCGCCGGATACAGGGCTGGAGGGGTCGACTGCAATGATCGCGATACGCAAGTCCTGCTTGCGGAGGACGCGGACGAGCGCATCGACCAGCGTAGATTTGCCGGCCCCCGGTGGACCGGTAAGCCCGATGACGCCGACACCGGTCAGGTGTTCGTAGAGGCCGGCGGACGCCTCAGCGCTGGTCGCGCCGGCGCGTTCGAGGTCGGTCAGGAGACGTGCGAGTTGGCCGCGGTCGCCTGCAACAGCGTCGGCGATCCGCTGGGGTATCGTCCCGGACTGAGGCAAGGCATCAGGCATGTCCGCGCTCGGCACGGGGCATCACCGCTGCCTCAGAACCGTTTCGGGATCGACTTGCCTTCATCGACTTCAGCGATCGCAGCCCACTCGGCCTCAACCTTTGGGACAATCTCTTCAGCGGTCTCGGCAATCGCAAACTCAACTTGGAGCTTCTTCCGGATAAACTCTTCGCGGCGCATTTCCTCGAGGAGATTGAGGAACGGGTTCCAGTACCCGGTGATGTTGGCAACGACGACGGGCTTGGTGTGCTGCCCGAGCTGGGACCACGTCAACTGCTCGACCAGCTCTTCGAGCGTCCCGATGCCGCCCGGCAGTGCGATAAACGCGTCCGATTTTTCGAACATCAGCATTTTGCGCTGATGCATATCCTCGGTGACGACCAGGTCGTCGACGTCCTTAAGCATCATTTCGCGGTCGGACAGGAACGCCGGGATAATGCCTGTGACGTAGCCGCCGGCATCGAGCGCGCTCTTTGCGACCGTGCCCATCAGCCCAAGGCTGCCGCCGCCGTAGACGAGACCGTATCCGGCGTTTGCGATTGCGGCCCCCAGCACCTCGGCGGCTTGCCTGTAGGCAGGAGACTTGCCGTTGCCGGAGCCGCAGTAGACGCAGATGCTCCGTGCAGGCTGGGTCTTGCTGCTCTCGTTGGCCATCCCGCTATCCTCTTCGTTTGCGGCGGAACCGCAGTGAACCGCCGTTGCCGCCGCTGGGCCCGGGAGCAATTGCACCGGGGGCCCCGTCGTTCCAATCGTCAGAAGGCAACACACCGGCGGAAAGCTGACATTTTCCCGAACTGTCGGGCGTTTCCCCCGTTCCGGCTTAACCATACCATGCGAGTGCACGGAACGTGTGGCCGAGCGGTGTAGGCGGAAACGTCGACTTGCGCGCATGATCAGGTTAACGGGGGGAGGCCCGGAGGGGAGCCGGCTGCCGGCGGAGAAGGGTCAGCGCATGCTGAGAAACGTGAAACTGGGCGTTCTCGCGCTGCCTGGACTGCTGCTGCCGGGCGCCTCGGCCCCGCCGTCAGCGGACGTGCCGGTCCACGCTCTGCCGCAGACGTCCTTGCTCGCGGTTGCCGCGGGCGGCCTGGCGCCATCTGACCGGGAGGCACTGCGTCCGCATGCGCCGGTCGTTGTCTTACGGCTTCATCTAAATTCGGATGGTGCGGCGCGGCTGACGGGACAAAGCGCGCCCAACCGGTTCGTTTTCGTCCATGACCGCACGGGACGGCTCGTCGGTCTGACCCGTACGAAGCCGTCCGGTGCCTGGCGTGTTGACGGACAGGTTGCCTCGTTCGTCGGCCAGCACGCGCTCACGGTGTCTGCTGGCCGGAGCCGTGCGCTCATCCGCATCGCTGTCCCGACTGGCCGACGGCAGTCAATCACGGTCGACCTCGCAAGCCTCGCCCAAAGCCGCGCGGGGCAGCGCGTGCGGTTGGCACAAGCCAACACGTCGGCGCGCGATCAGGAGACCGACGCTGATCCGGCGCCTGAAGCCCTTCCACGCGGTGGCCTTGACGAGTTCCTCGATCCCGCACGTCGCGCCCTCGGTCGGGCGCAGCGCCAGTACCGCGATGAGGTGCTGCCACGCTTAACGACCGGCGGCTCGGCGCAGGGCGTTCCGGGCGATGGGAATGCCCGCGCGCGGCCTGTCACCGACGAAGACAACCCGCCGCCGGGCTCCGGCGTCCGCGAGCGCTTCGATCAGGCGGTCGATGGCATCCGCTCGTTCCTCGGCGGCGCGATCAAAGGCTATCAGGGCCAGATCGTGCCACGACTTTCTGGTGGTGTTCCCGAGACGGCCGTCACCGATCGCGAACGCGATGCGGAAGGACGCCGGTCGGCTGAGGACGAAACGCGGCCGCGCGATCGCGATCAGGGATCGACCGGCGAACGGACCGTCACCCGCCTGCCTGGCACGGATGATGGGGAGGCAGCCCGCCGCGCCGAGCAGCAACGCCAGGCGAGGCTTCGCGCCGAACGCGAGGCCGAGCTTGCGCGACAGCGCGAGACCGAGGCGCGCGAGGCCCGCATTCGCGAACGCGAGCGGGAGC
>JBCBXS010000383.1:0-2592 GCA_039816475.1 Pseudomonadota bacterium
TGCCGTTCTCATAGATCCGATAGCTCAGCGACTTTGACAGCGACGCATTTGCGGCCACTTCCAACGCCTTCTGCTCCACCTCGGTCAGGCTGTCGTAGAAGTCGCGGTTCACATACATGTCCGCGTTCACCGTCACCTGATGCAGGCCCTGCAGGTAGTAGTGCTTCAGCACCTTCTGGAAGCCAAACACCGAGTCCGGCTTCGGGCAGCACCACTCAGCCGCGTCGATCGTGCCCTTTTCCAGCGCGGGCAGGATGTCACCGCCGCCCATGGCGACCGATGCAACACCGATGTCCTTGTAGGTCTGGCCCGGGATGCCTGGCGGCGTGCGGAAGCGGTACTTCCGGAAGTCAGCCATCGACTTGATCGGCTCTTTGAACCAGCCAAGGGCTTCGGGGCCAACCGGCTGCAGCATGAAGCCTTTGACGTTGACGCCCATCTCTTTCCAGAGCTCGTCGTAAAGGCCCTTTCCGCCACCGTAGAGGAACCACGAGACGAACGCGATGTTGTCGATGCCGACACCTGCGCCTGCCACCGGCGAGCCAAACAGCATGGCAGCCGGGTGCTTACCGGACCAGTAGTGCGTCCAGGCGAAACCGCCCTCGACGAGGCCCTGATCAACGGCGTCCAGCGTCTCTTTCACACCGACGATCGCGCCGGCCGGGAGTACTTCAATCTTGACGGTGCCGTTCGTGAGATCGCTGACGTCTTTTGCGAACTCTTTCAGCATCGTCACTTCGTCCGCCTTCGTCGGGATCACCGACTGGATGCGGATGGTAACTTCTTTATCCTTGGCCACGGCCTGAGGTGCGACGGCTGCAACACCCATCAGGGCAGCTGCACCGGCACCGAGAAGCCATCTTCTGGTTCGAAACATGCGTTTCCTCCGGGCCAGATGGTTTTGCTACAAGACGCGCGGCTCCTGACCCTGTGCCCGCCGTCCGCAGCCGATTAATCTCGGCTGATGGCTCAATTCGTTTCATCTATTGAGATCGCATTCAATACTGAATCAGCCGTCCACACGCCGATGTGGGTCTGCGCCCGCTGATGACGATCGCGCTAATTCGCCGTATTCAAAGCACTTAATGCGACCGGCTCTCTTGGATGCATCGAAGGTCTAAGCGTACGCATACGCTTCTCTTCGCGTGCCGGGCGCACAACTCAGGGTCTGGACGATGGCCAATTCAATCACTCGCAAGCTCCTCGGGGCGAACGACGGCTGCATGCTGCTCCCGACGGGTGTCGTGCTGACTGGCACGCTTGATGTGCCGCTGGACCTTGAAGTGCGTGGCCGTCTTGACGGGGAAGCCCGCGCACAGCGGATTACGGTCGCAAAGGGCGCTGAAGTGCTCGGCGATCTGGTTGCCCACAGCGTTGTCGTCCACGGCCGCGTCGCAGAAGGTGCGATCTTCGCCGACAAGGTCGTCCTGGAAGAGGGCTGCGCCGTCGACAGCGAGATCTACTACGCCGAGATCGATATCCGGCAGGGTGCGCTATTCGAAGGCAAGACCCGCAAGCACGAGGCGCCAACGGCGCTTGCCGAACGCACGGACGATCGTCAAACGGCTTAAGCGTTGCGCGTCGCGCGTGGCGGCCGGTCGCTACGGCTTAAGGCGGCGCGGCAGCCCGGCCGTGACGAACTCGACGACGGGCACGGCCGCGGCGACCGCCTGATTGAGCCGGCCCTGATGATCACGGAACGCCCGCGCCATCGCGTTGTCAGGCACGATGCCGAGCCCGACTTCGTTGCTCACTAAAATCACCGGGACTGCTGAGCGTTCGATTGCGGCCAGCAAATTGTCTGTCTCGCGCGCGATATCGCGGTCTGCGTGCATCAGGTTGGAGAGCCAGAGCGTCAGACAGTCGATGACGATTGCGCTGTCGCCAATGCGCTCTTCAGCTCGATGGCCGGCGTTGATCTGATCGAGCGCGTCACTCAGGCCCAGCGGTGCCTCGACCGTCTGCCAGGCCTCACCGCGCTCCGCGCGATGGGCTGCAATGCGCACGGCCATCTCGTCGTCGAACGCCTCGGCCGTCGCGATATAGACGGGTCGCGATCGCGTTTCAGCAAGCGCCAATGCGCGGCGTGTCTTGCCACTGCGCGCGCCACCGAGCACGAGCGTCGCAGCCAGCGGTTCGTCTGAAAGTGTCATCCAAGCCTGACTTAAATTCTGATTGACGGCCAAACGGTCGCAAAGATACTTGCGCTCCGACGGTCGTCCTTAAAGGACGTGAATAGGGAACGCGGTACGAACGGACTCATGTCGAGCGTTCACAAGCCGCGGCCGCCCCCGCGACTGTAAGTGCGGAGCCGCCATCATTGGCAACCACTGGTTCTTGAAAGAACTGGGAAGGTTGATGCGCGGCGCTGATGCACGAGCCAGGAGACCTGCCGTCCGAAGTATTGGAACGTGACCGGACGGGGTGTGCCGGGACGCGGATGACATTGCGGCGCGCGCGCCCGCAATGCGCCTGCGCTCATCTCCCCGAAACGTCACCGGCAGGTTGGCTGAAGGGGCTCTTCCAGATGACATCTCACCGCTTTCGCGCCACGTTTGCGCGCATTGCCATCGCGCTTGTGACCTTTGCGGC
>JBCBXS010000384.1:0-2567 GCA_039816475.1 Pseudomonadota bacterium
CTGCACTACGCACCGAACAACGCGATCCTGATCGTTGCCGGTGACGTCACGCCGGATCAGGTCCGCGAACTTGCCCAGCAGACGTACGGCAAGCTTCCCGCCAACCCGAAAATTGAGGCGCGCGACCGGCCGAGCGACCCGATCGCGAAAGCACCTCGGCGCGTCACGTTGACGGACGCGCGCGCGGGCAAACCGGTCTTCCGGCGTGCTTACACCGCGCCGAGCTATCAGACGGACAAGCCGGGCGACGCGGAAGCGCTCGATCTGCTGATGAAGGTTGTCGCCTCAGGCGCGACAAGCCGGATGTACCGTGAGCTGGTTGTCGAGAAGAAGATCGCTTCATCGATCTCGGGATACTACGCAGGCCACGGCCTCGATTCCGGCAAGATCCTGTTCGGTGGCGTGCCGGCCGACGGTGTCACGCTCGAAAAGCTCGAAGCCGAAGTCGATCGCATCATCGCCGACGTCAAAAAGAACGGCGTCTCCGAAAAGGCGCTTGAGCGCGCAAAGAAGGTCTACAGCGCCGAGCACATCTACGAGATCGACAACCAGTCGAGCCTCGCGCGTCGCTATGGCTGGGGGCTCGTTGTGGGCGCCACGATCGAAGAGATCGACGGATGGCCGGACGCGCTTGCGAAAGTCACAACCGCCGACGTCAAACGCGTCGCGAATGAGTATCTCGACATTACACAGTCGGTGACCGGCTATCTTCGACCGAAGACGGCCGACGTCGCTGATGCCGAGAAACAAACGGCCCCGAAAGCCGATCGCTCCTGATCGACCAACGTCGCTCTCGCGCGCGGCTTCCGACGACCAACCCACGCGGCGGCCCTAAGGCGTTTGCCTCGCCGCTCGCCAACCCTCGAACCGATAGGCGCCATGTCATGACGACAAGCCGACCGTTCCTTGCGACCGCCTTTGCTTTCGCGGCCGCCTCCCTGATGACACTTGCCGCGACCGGGGCGCATGCCATGAAAATACAGACCGTAAAGAGCCCCGGCGGCATTGAAGCCTGGCTCGTCGAAGAGCGCTCCGTGCCGTTGCTCGCAATCCGCTTCGCGTTCGAGGGCGGCAGTTCGCAGGACCCAGTCGGCAAGGAAGGCGTCGCCCATTTCGTCACCATCATGATGGACGAGGGTGCCGGCGATCTTGACGCGAAGACGTTCCAGGAGCGCGAAGAAGAACTCGCGTTCCGCATGCGCTTCCAGGCCGGCCGTGACACGATCAGCGGCAGTTTTCAGACATTGAGCCAAAACCGCGACGAGAGCCTTAAGCTCTTGAGACTCGCGCTGACGAGGACGCGGTTCGATCAGGACGCCGCAGATCGCATGCGCCGGTCGGTGCTCTCCGATCTCGCATTTGCCGCCAAAGATCCGAACCGGGTCGCATCCGAAGTCTGGGCCGCGACAGCGTTCCCGGATCACCCATACGGGCGCCCGACGCGTGGGACGCTTGAGTCCGTTACCGCAATCCAGCCCGAAGACCTGCACGACTACCGCAAACGCGTTTTTGCGAAGGACACGCTTAAGGTCTCTGTGGTTGGCGATATCGATGCGGAATCGCTTGGCAAGCTGCTTGACGATCTGTTCGGCGACCTGCCCGAAAAGTCCGATCTTCGCGCGGTGCCGGACGTGGCACCGATCTCCGGCGGGGCACAGCGCGTCGTACAGATGGCGGTGCCTCAGTCCGTTGCTCTGTTCGGCATGAAGTCGATCAAGCGCGACGACGATGATTTCATCCCGGCGTTCGTCATGAACCACATCCTCGGCGGCGGCGGGTTCGCCTCGCGTTTGATGGAAGAGGTGCGCGAGAAGCGCGGCCTTGCCTATTCGGTCTACTCGTACCTTCAGCCGTACGACCACGCAGCGATCTTCGCCGGCGGCGTTGCCACGCAGAATGAAAAGATCAAGGAAAGCCTTGATGTTATTCGCGGCGAGCTCAAGCGCATGGCGGAAGAGGGGCCGAGCGAGGAAGAGCTCAAGAACTCAAAGAGCTACCTCACGGGATCCTACGCGCTGCGCTTCGATACGAATTCGAAGATCGCCCAGCAGCTGCTTGGGATTCAGCTCGATAACCTGCCGATCAGCTACGTCGATGAGCGCAACAAGCTGGTCGAGGCGGTCACCATCGAAGACGTCAAACGCGTTGCAAAACGCATCATTGATGTTGACCAGATGATCGTCACCATCGTCGGCCAGCCGCAGGGCGTTGGGGGCTAGGCGCTGGACAATTCAGGCAGCGCCGGGTCAGCTACGGCATGTCCCGCCTGCCATTGTCCTGCAGCTTCAGCTTAGCCATTGTGACGGCTCAGTGCGTGAAGCCCTCACCCGATGAAGCCGCCCGTCTGGCCTCGTCCCTCGACGAAGCTGATCGCAGCCCCTGCTCCGAGCGTGCGCGCGATCTGATCGCAAATCTTGAGACGCGCGTCCGCCATATCGCGTTCTTTGGTGCCGGCCACGCTATGGCCGCCAACATGGCCATCGCGCAGTTCACCGGCTGGAACATTCCAGGCGTTGGCGAACCGGGACAGCGACGCCGGCCCCGCACCCGCATCTATGCGACCGACG
>JBCBXS010000385.1:0-2557 GCA_039816475.1 Pseudomonadota bacterium
GTTTGTTCAGCGCCCATGACGTAGTAGTCGGGCAAACGGGCGAGCTCGCGCGCGGACCAGGAGGCGAGCGGCTCCGGCGCGTTCGGCGCCCAGTCGGCGCTCTTCATGTGGTAGTAGGCGCGCAGAAAAGCGTTAAGCCTTTCCGGCGGCGCGATCATGTCGGCCGCGGCTTCCCGCGTAGAATAGTACCACTGGTAATGCTTACGCGGCCGAGCGAGCGCCAGCAGGTCGGTGTGAACGTCAGGCTTCTCGGCGATGGAAGCCGCCGCCCCAAGCGGTAGCGGCGCCGGAGACGGAACCGGCGCACTCATCATCACGCAAGCGCGAAAAATGTCGGGCCGCATGAGCGCCGCCGTATGCGCGACCGGCGCGCCGAAGTCATGTCCGATGACGGCTGAGACCTCGCGACGGCCAAGGGCTGCGACGAGGGCGATGGCATCGCGCGCAACCGCAGTCAGTCGATAGCTTTCGACGTCACCGTCGTAGCCGTCGATCCATCCGGTCGTCCGACCGTACCCGCGCTGATCCGGCGCGACGACGCGGTAGCCCATGTCGGCAAGCGGAACCATGATCTTGCGCCAACTGAACGCCAGTTCTGGAAAGCCGTGCAGCAGGAGCAGCAACGGCGCATCCGCGTCACCGGCTTCCAGGTAAAATTGATCAAGCCCACTCGCCGTTTCGGCTTGGCCTGTTCGGACGCCAGCCGCCAGGAGATCCGGGGAGGCTTGGCTCGTCACCAAATCACCTGCGCCCCAAGCGCGGCCAGCTTCGCGTCGGCTGTGACAAGAGCCAAACCCTCAAGCTCTGCTTGTGCCGTAAGAAGACGGTCAAATGGATCTCGATGGCTCGTTTCCATGAGACCAGCTCGTCTGACATGCGCGACCGCAACTTGCAGCAGCGCGAAGCCTTCGTTCAAAACAACCTGTTCGAAGCGAGCAAGCGTAGGTTCCGCTTCGGGCCAACGTCCGTTGCCACCCTTGATGGCCATTTCCCACGGTGTAACGACGCTGACGAAAATAGTGTCTGCATCTCTGATCGCACGTGACGCTTGGTCCGAAAGTTGGGGATCAGACAGGCTCCACCAGAAATACGCGTGTGTATCGAGCAGCAGTCTCAATCGCTGTCACCATACCAGTCTTTCAACTCCTCCTCGCTGAGCGGATCGAAGAAGTCGTCAGGTGGTGGCGGTAATATTTCCTTGAGACGCCCCGGCTTTCGCTCGGGACGCGGATGAGATGCCTCGCCTTCCGCGTTCGGCTGATGCTCTGGTTTTACGCGCGCCAGCTTCACCTTGCCCAGTTGCGGATGCTCGATGGTCACGTCCTCGCCACGCGCAGCTCGGGCGACAAGTTCTTCCAGCTGCTCTTTCGCCTGATCGATCGTGACGTCGTCCATAATCTCTCTCCAGCACCAGCGTGATGGCCACAGCCACCGTAAGTCAACGCCGGTGCCATCCAACGCTGCCGCTCGGCCCCGCGCTTACGCCCGCTCGAAGCGTTTGAACTTGATGCGGCTTGGCTCGACGGCGGTGTCGCCGAGACGGCGTTTTTTGTCTTCCTCGTAATCGGCGAAGTTGCCTTCGAACCATTCGACGTGACTGTCGCCTTCGAAGGCCAGGATATGGGTCGCAAGCCGGTCGAGGAAGAAGCGATCGTGGCTGATCACCACAGCGCAGCCGGCGAAATCCTCAAGCGCCGACTCAAGCGCCGACAGCGTCTCTACATCCAGGTCGTTGGTCGGCTCGTCGAGCAGCAACAGGTTGCCGCCCTCCTTTAAAAGCTTGGCCAGATGCACGCGGTTGCGCTCGCCGCCTGACAGCAGCCCAACCTTCTTCTGCTGGTCGGGGCCCTTGAAGTTGAACCAACCGCAATAGGCGCGACTATTCACTTCGCGCTTGCCGAGCTGGATGACGTCATTGCCGCCGGAGATCTCTTCCCAGACGGTCTTGTTGTCATCGAGGTGCGCGCGCGACTGGTCGACGTAGGAGATCTCGACGCTCTCGCCGACGCGGATCGCACCGTCGTCGGGTGTCTCGTCGCCGACGAGCATCTTGAACAGCGTCGACTTGCCAGCGCCGTTCGGGCCGATCACGCCGACGATGCCGCCCGGCGGCAGCTTGAACGTGAGATCGTCGATCAGCAGCTTGTCGCTGAAGCCCTTGGTGAGATCCTCTGCCTCGATGACGACGTTGCCGAGCTTCGGACCCGGCGCAATCTGGATCTGTGCGTGATTGACCTCTTCGCGGCCGGCCTCTTCCGCCAGCTTTTCGTAGGCCTGGATACGCGCCTTCGACTTCGCCTGCCGCGCCTTCGGGCTGGAACGGATCCAATCGAGTTCACGCTTCAGCGCACGCTGCTTGGCTTCTTCCTGACCCTTTTCGACGTCGAGGCGTTTGGCCTTCTGCTCGAGCCAGCTTGAGTAATTGCCCTTGTAGGGCACGCCATGCCCGCGATCGAGTTCGAGCGTCCATTCGGTGATGTTGTCGAGAAAGTACCGATCGTGCGTGACGAGGATCACGCAGCCGCCGTATTCCTTCAAAAAGCGCTCGAGCCAGGCG
>JBCBXS010000386.1:0-2556 GCA_039816475.1 Pseudomonadota bacterium
CTCGCCGTCGAAGTCCTTGTGCTCTTTGCCCTCGGCGATCTGAGTGCCCACACCAGTCTTCGTGTAGAAGCCGGGGATGCCGGCACCACCAGCGCGCATGCGTTCTGCAAGCGTGCCCTGCGGGTTGAATTCAACTTCGAGTTCGCCGGCCAGATACTGGCGCATGAACTCCGCGTTCTCGCCGACGTACGAACTCATCATCTTTTTGACCTGCCGCGTCTCAAGCAGGATCCCGATGCCGAAGTCGTCGACGCCTGCGTTGTTTGAGACGAACGTCAGGCCCCTCGTGCCGGCCTTCTTGATGGCCGAGAGACAGAGCTCAGGAATGCCGCAGAGGCCGAAGCCGCCGGCTGCGATCAGCATGTCGTCGAACAACAGGCCGTCGAGGGCTGCTTCCGCATTCGGGTAGATTTTCCGGGCCATCCAAACACTCCCTCGCAGGCCGACCGACACGACAGGAAATGTCGCCGGTGGCGTTGCATCGGTTTTGCTTGAAATGCCGGACCGCGCAAGGGAGGAACCGCGCCAGCGACCCCGTCCTTTCGCTCAATCAGGCAGCCCGCTTGCGCTTCAGGACGGCAAGCTTGCCCGAATAGAGCGTCGCGCGCAGGTAGATCTCAGCCATCGCGAGGTTCGGGACCCAGCAGAGCCAGGTCATCGCCGGGTACCAGATCTCGATCGGTAAGCCAGTGCCCGGCGCGAAGTGGACGATCGGGCGGACGGCCAGCACCGCGAGCGTCAGGGAAAACGAACGGATCATCCACTGGCGATGGGCGATGAGTTGTTTGGCCCGGGCTGTCCTGTAGGCCATGGTGGTCGTCGTGAACCAAGCGATTGCGAGACACGAGAACCCAGCCTGCGCGAGGACGCCTTGGGTGTTGGCGGTCGCGAGCGCCAGGCCGGTGACGGCGCTTATCCAGATGCAGACGCAGTAGGCGGTGCCGGTCCAGCGATGCCACTTCAGGCTCATGCGCCGGGCAGCGGTCGAGAAAGAGAAGAACCCGATCAGCAGCGGCGGCACGGCCGTCACCACATGCACGACAAGGACGGCGGTGTTGAATGCTTGAAAGTCCGGCCAGAGTGGTGCGCCTGCCCTATGCGTGATGATCATCGGCAAACCGGCCGTCATGATCAGCAGCGAGACGAACGTTGCGCCAGCGGCCAGCACGATAAATGCCGATGTCTGGAAACTTGACCAGAGACCGGCGGCGCTGACGGGCGGTTGTTTGCGATCTCGCGCGCGGTCCCCCACCGAAGCGGTAGCATCGACGGGCTGTGCAATCGGTTGTGCTGCGGCCGTTGTCGTCACGGGAAGCAAGGCTCACTGGCGCTTAGCGGCCGCACGGTTCGGCCGCGTGCCGAATGTGCCGCGGAAACTGCAAACAGCCGATGAACACCAGATGCTCGGTGGTGAACGAAATCCTTCCCCGAGCGTCGGAATGGACCAGAAACGCGACCATCCGGCCCGGAACGAAATACGCGGCGCTCGGTTTTCGTTGGGACCGCAGCCGGTGCGTGCACCGCCGCGCCCATTCCGGAGGACAGAACCCCATGGCTATCTCATCGCTGAAAGACGTCTACATCGATCAGCTGCAGGACATTTACAGCGCGAACAAGCAGTCGAAGGACGCAACGCAAAAGCTGCACGAGGCCGCGTCCCACACGTCGCTGAAGCAGGCGCTCGAGCGCGGCATCGAAGGGATCAGCGACGGCATGCGCACCGTCGAAGACATCATCTCCAGCCACGGCGAAGACCCCAACGGGGAATTCTGCAAGGGCATGGAAGGCCTCGTGAAGGAAGTTCAGGCCCACGTGCTTGATGCCGAATTCGGTGACGACGATGTCCGCGATGCGATGATCATTACGCAGTATCAGCGCATGACCCATTACGGTCTCGCCGGATACGGCTGTGTCGTTGCCTTCGCCAAGAGGCTCGGCCTCGAAGATGAGGCCCGTCGCCTGCAGGACTGCCTCGATGCGACGTACGACGGCGACCGCACCATGACGAAGCTCGCTGAAGGCACGATCAACAAGGCTGCCGCCTAACGCGTCTCTTCCGATCATTGAGGGCGGGTCCGGTTCGCCACCGGGCCCGCTTTCTCGTTTGCGGCCGCACGCAGCCGTGTCCGACAGCCGGTTGCCATCACGTGGCGTATTCGCCAGAACGGGGCGCCGCAGCCTTGACGCGCGGGCAGCCGAAAGATGCGACCGTGTCATCAACGCCAACGCCTGACGTCGCAACCCTGCTCTCCCGCATCGAGGGGCGCGAGGCTGTCGTCGGTATCGTCGGCCTCGGTTATGTCGGCCTGCCGCTCGTCATCGGTTTCGCCAATGCCGGCTTCCGCGTTATCGGCTTCGACATCGACGCGGACAAAATCGCGAAGCTCGCCGCGCGCGAAAGCTACATCGCGCATATCTCGTCGGACGCTTTGAGCGCGCTTTCGGCGGATCTTTTCCAACCAACTGCCGACGCAACCGATCTCGGAGACGCGGACGCGATCCTTATCTGCGTGCCGACACCGCTGACCGAACATCTCGAGCCTGATCTGTCGTTCG
>JBCBXS010000387.1:0-2555 GCA_039816475.1 Pseudomonadota bacterium
GCCGACGACCGCGAGATCGGCACGCGCACGATCAAGATGGCGCTTCGCCGTCTCCGTCAGTTCGCGCGGTCCGGTGCGGCTGACGAACTCGACCTTACCGGTACGATCCGCGGGACAGCCGAAAAAGGCTATCTCGATCTGCGCATGCGGCCGGAGCGGCGGAACGCGGTTAAGGTCCTCATGTTCTTCGACGTCGGCGGCTCGATGGACTGGCATATCCAGGAGGCCGAGGATCTATTCTCAGCCGCCCGAAGTGAGTTCAAGCGACTCGAGTACTTCTACTTCCACAACTGCCTTTACGAGTTCGTCTGGAAGAACAACGCGCGGCGGTTTTCCGAGCGGACACCGACGTGGGACGTGCTCCACACCTTCCCGTCCGATTACAAAGTGATCTTCGTCGGCGATGCCGCCATGAGCCCCTACGAGATCGCGATGGCCGGCGGCTCGGTCGAGCATATGAACCCGGAGGCCGGCGACGTCTGGCTGCGCCGCGTCCTCGACATCTACGAGCATGCCGTGTGGCTAAATCCCACGCGAGAGGAGGATTGGGGCTGGACCCAGTCGACGGGCATGATCCAGCGGATTTTCTCAAACCGGATGTATCCCCTCACCCTCGCTGGCCTCGAGCGCGCCATGAAGACCCTGATGCGGTAGCCCCATCGCCCCGCAGTTGGCCACGTTTGCCCCCGACCGCTGTGCGCAAACGGCGGGCTTTGTTGACGGTCGGGCGCAATTGGGCCAAGCCCGTGAGAGGCGATTCCGGGGGGACTCGACCATGCGGTCAGTCGTGGGACTTACGAAACTCAGCGCTATTTCGGTTTGTGCCGTGCTCTTGGTCGGGTGCTCGAACACAGCCTCGAACCTGCTCTCGACCGGCTCGCTCGGGTCGTCAGGACAGGCGCAGCAGGCCTCAGCCACTCAGCCGGCCGTCGCCACCCCAACGGACCGGGCCCTGCAGGTCGCAGCAACCTCGGCGCGCGCGCAGAAGTGCGGCTACCGCTTCGATCCGGCAGCGCTCCGACAGGCCTACCTGCAATCGGAGGCGGCCCGCGGCACGGACGTTCTCGCGATCCAGAAGGCGACCGACAGCTACGACTTCACCAGCGTGAAGATCGCAAAGGCGATCGCAGCCGACGCGACCTACTGCTCGCCCGGGCGCACGCGCACGATCAAGACGAGCCTCTCGCGCTATCTCAGCGGCAACTTCGAAGCCGTGATCAAGCCGACCAAGAAGGAGTCGATGTTCGGCTGGCTTGAGAGTGACGCGCCGCAGGGCCGCGAGGTCCTCGATCCGGAAGCCGTGTTCGATCCCCGCGCGCGCAAGAAGACGAAAACCATCGAAGAGTAGGCGCGCGCTGTTAGCTGCGTGCGAAACGGTGGATTGACGGGCTCGCGCGCGTCAGGCCTTTAGGCGCGGCAATGCTGACGCAAATCCTGTTCATCGAGCTTGTCAGCAAGGCCATCATCGGCGGCCTTCTGCTGCTCTTTCCCATCACGTCCGCGAAGGTCTTCGGCCTGCCTCACGGCAACGTCGGGCTCTGGGCGCGACTGCTGGGCGCGCACCTCATCGGAATTGCGATCGCGGTCTACCTCGAACACGACAACCGTATGCAGGGGCTCGGGCTCGGCGGTCTGATCGTGATTAACGTGAGCGTGATGCTGACGCTGCTGTCGTTCGCGATCCTCAAAGGCGCAGGCACCAAGCGCGGCGCGTTTACCTTGTATCTGCTCGCGTTCGCCTCGTTCGGTCTTGCGGTTCTCGAGATCGCGCAAATCTAGGCGATGACGGCCTTCCCGCTTGGCATGCGGGTTGCTGCATCGGGGCACACGAGCCCCTTCAGCCTTGCCCGAGCAAACCTGCCGTGAATGCCCCGGAACTGAGTTTTGACGCGCACGCGACGGTCGACGCCCGAGCTAGTTCAGCGTCAGGATCTGCCCGCACAACCGACGTCGCGTGGCCGGTCTTCGAGACCGACGACGAAATTTTCGTCATCCGCACGGCTGATGAAATTCTCGCCCTTGAAGCCGACTGGACGAGGCTCGCAGACCAGCACGCGCGGCCAAGCCATGTCTTCCAGCAGTTCGGCTGGGCCCGGCAGTGGCTCGCAAGTTTTGGCGGGCATCACACGGCGGCCGACCTCGCCGTCGGTATCGCGCGCCGCGACGGTGAACTGATCCTCGTCCTGCCGCTGTTCGTGCAGCGGATCGCCGGCGCACGCTGCCTCAAATGGCTCGGTGACCCGGTTGGCCAGTACGGTGATCTCATCGTCGCCGACGTTCCCGATCGCTTGCGGCTGATCTCGGCCGTCTTCGACGCGGTCCTCGGGGAAGCGCGCGCCGATGCGATCTTCCTTCAACGCGTCCGCGATGACGCGAACATTCGGCCGTTCCTGGAGCGGCTTGGCGCGCTCGGAACAGAACCCAACGAAGCGCCCTATATCGATCTGTCAGGCTTTGCATCGTTCGAGGACTACGATGGCGCTATGTTCACGCGGCGCAAACAACGCGAGCGCAAGCGGCTACGCAGGCGTCTCGATGAGATGGGCCCTGTTACG
>JBCBXS010000388.1:0-2546 GCA_039816475.1 Pseudomonadota bacterium
GGTCGGCACCCAGGCGCCAGGCTCTTCGATCTCGCGGCTCATCTCGAGCGTCACAACGGTGCCGAATGGTAGAGCGCCGGAGCGGTCCGTCTCGAACAGCGCTGTCACGGTGCGGGAGGCGACATCAAGGTCGGGGCGCAGCGCGATCAGTTTGGCATCGAACATCCGATCGCCTGCTTTGAACGGATAGGATGTCCCAACGCGCAGCTTCGAGGATGCCGCTCGTGCGATGCCGACGCGGATCTGCTGGCGGGAATTCTCAAGCACGGTCGCGACAGGCGTTCCGGCGGCGACGATCGCGCCCTCGTCGATCTGGCGCGAGCTGACGCGACCCGCGTACGGCGCCCGCAACGTCGACTTGCGGAGGTCCACGTCGACGGCTGCGAGGTTCGCATCGAGCCGTGTCAGAGAGGCGCGGAGTTCTGCCGACTGGAAGCGTGCTTCATCCAGACGCTGCGTGGCTGCAAAACCGCGCTTGTTGAGCGCGCGCTGGCGCTTCTCGGTCGCCTGCGAAAGAGCGAGGCGCGCCTCAAGTTCCTTGCGCTGAGCGGCAAGTTCCTGCCGTCGCGTTTCGAGGCGGGCGGTGTCGAGTTCGGCGATGACGTCGCCAGCTTTGACCGTGCCGCCTTCGTTGACGGCCACCTTCAGAACAGTGCCGGCGAGTTCGAACGCAAGCTGCGTTTCGCGGGTTGGCTCAACGCGACCGACGAAGCTCTGGCCGATCCGATAGGTGTCCTGCAGCTCGATCTTCGAGGTGCGCACGGTCACGGCAGGGTTGGCCGGCAGGCTTTCGTCGTTCGACGCGCGCACCTGCAGGGCATGGATGCCGCCGGCGATCGCGCCGACGCAAAGCGATGCGACGACGAGGACGACAAGCGCGTTCGTCGCCCGCCGCATCCAAATGCCCTTCGGCTTGCCGGTTTGCTCAGTCGGCTGGACGGCGGTGGCGTCGGGCGGTGTTGTGGTTTCGGAAGCGGCAGCGTTCTCGGCCTCATTGGCCGCGTCAGTCGTCTCAGTCGTCTTGCTCATGACCGGACCCTTACTGATGCCTGATGATTGGCGACCCCGGGGGTTTGCCCTTGCAGGTGGTCGCAGGTGGGTTGCGCAAGTTAGGCGAGCTAACTTAGTTAGATGCTCTAACTTCAAGCCGAAAGTTAGTCAACCTAACTTCTGGCTTCGTAACGCTTGGGCGCATGGGCCGGATCAAATTCACGCCGCGAGATGCGTTAGGGTGGTGCGGGGCGATACGAGGAGACAACGCGGGACAACCGCGGAAACAGGGACGATGTCGGAAAGAACAGCAGAGGCGGTGCGGGGCCGCTATCACCATGGAGACCTTCGCGAGGCGCTCATTTCAGCGTCGACCGAGCTGGTCCTGGCGCGGGGAGCGGAGAACTTTTCGCTCGCCGATGCGTGCCGTTTGGCGGGCGTTTCGACCGCTGCTCCGTACAAACACTTCCGGGATCGGAACGAGGTGCTGGAGATCGTCATTCAGCGCGGCTTTACGCGGATGTCGGATGAAGGCGACGTCGCGGTGGCAGGCGCAGGGCCCGGTACCTTCGATGCGATGATCGCGCTAAACACGCATTACGTGGACTTCGCGCTGGAGAACCAATCGCTGTTCCGGCTGATGTTCGGCCAGAACCCCGAGCTCAAGACGGTCGAACCCGTTCTGAAATGCGGACAGGAGTGCTTCGGCCGCGTCGTCGCGCACTTTGCAGACTACTGCCGCGCCCAGCGGATCGCTGAAGACCCGCAAGCCATTTGCCTGCGCGTCTGGACGTTCATCCACGGGCTCGCGTGCCTGAAGATGGACGAGGACTACGACGCCGTCTCACCCGGCCTCGACTATCACGCGCTGCTGATCGATACGCTGCCGCTGCTGCTCAAGGACCGCGCGGCCTGAACGTGTCTGTGCTGGCCGGAGCAGAGGGTGTCCGCTCCGGCCTGACTTCAATCGCGACTAGTGGTCTTCCGAATACCGCCGCCAGATCGCGCTGATGACATCGGCATAGTCATCGGACCATGGCGTCGTGGTCTTCGGATCGGCCGCGCGCGCATCCCACCACGTCATCAGCGTGTCGGCGGTCGCCTTGTTGCGCGTCAGGAAGAGAACGTCGCTTGGGATCGCGTCGCCTGAGAGCTTTGCCTTGCGGTGATCGACGAACACGGCGTGAATGCCGGGCAGTGTTTCAGCCGTCGCAGCGATGACGCTCTCAAGCTCCATATGCCGGTTCGAGATGTGCATGGCGATGAGGCCGTCCGGCTTGATCTTGGTCAGATACATCGCCAGCGCCTCGCGGCTCAGAAGGTGGGCCGGCACAGCGTCTGACGAGAACGCGTCGATGACGAGATAGTCGTAGAGCGCGTTCTTCTCTTTGTTCAGCGTCAGGCGCGCATCACCCATCACCGTCTTCGCGTTCGGCGCGCAGCGGCTCATGAACGTGAAGTGGTTCGGGTCGCGGGCAATGCGGTCGATGACGGGGTCGATCTCATAGAACACGATCGATTCCTCAGGCTCGCTTGCCTGCTTCCGCAAGCCTGAG